>JBEBRE010000026.1:0-28985 GCA_040394995.1 Sphingobacterium wenxiniae | reverse complement strand
AGTATTACTCTTTTTCTTTTTAGGCAATCCTATTGTGAAGACCGATCCCTTATAAGGAATACTATCAACATGAATAGTACCGACGTTGAGACGGATAAGTTCATTGCACAACATCAGTCCCAAGCCTGCTCCTGGTTCCTCTTCCGTGCCGACCGAGCGTTGTTGCACGGTATTAAACAATAGTCTGGATTTGTCCGGAGACATACCGACGCCGTGGTCCTTTACATGAATATAGATACATGCCTCATCTTCTGATGTATCGACGATGATCTTCCCACCCGTATGGCTGAATTTGATGGCATTGCTTATGAGATTGCGGAATATAATGGTCAGGTGCCTTCGGTCCGCATATACGGTATGCCCCGGATCGATAGCGATATCGAATAGCAGTTTTTTTGACCTGTACCTTGGTTCGAAAAAAAGAACAATATCCTCAATAACCTCGTTGATACGCACTTCCGACAGGTTTTTCTTTATACCGTGCATACTGCTGCTGCTCCACTCCAACAGGTTTTCCAAGACGGTATTCTGTTGCACGATATGCTGCTGTAAGCGGATGATGAACGCTTCAGAAATATCTCCCGAGAGCATTTGCTGCCTAAGCAGATCGACCATATTCTCCAGGGTCGCCATCGGGCTTCGCATATCATGGGCTACAATGGAGAACACCATCTCTTTTTCACTGTTCAGGGCCTGCAACTTGAGACGTTGCTCTTCAATCATCTGGGTATTATTATAGATGATGTTCTTGAAGAAAGAAACTGCTACCACAATGAAAGCCAATGCTGAAGCGATATTGTACAGTACACGGTCACGAGGAACGGTTTCTTCGTGAAACACAATCGCAGGATATGCATATATGGACAGTATAGCCACTATCACAACTGTACCGACACAAACCTGAAGCACATTGCTGTCATACAGCAACATGGAGAGAATAAGGATGCAGAGTAAGAAGTATTCCCCACCGTTACGGTAAATCAGTCCGCCAAAATAGAAAACAAAAAATGACGAAACCAGAAGAATCACCCTTGCCATGGCGTGTTTTCGGTAATACTGTAAGATTAATACAAGGATCAGAAAAAATGCATTGAAAAAATTAAGCCCAGACAGTACGAATCGATGTTCTCCATAATTAACTATAGAAAAAAAGAGCATAAAGGGGACACATAACAACACAACCAGATTGACCATCTGCACCCTTTTGAGTTCTATATAGGACATATCCGGTTCGGATCCTATATATGTCAATAAGTGCCAGTAATGTAATAGGTTTTTCATGTGTGTCTTTCTGCCGTAAAAATAAAAAATATACGCTGTTAATCTTTATTTATGCCATATATTTTTTGGATGACGGGGGTCCAAGTCGGGAAAATCCTTTTTGTTCTTTATCCCTGAAATCTGAGCAGAAGACAAAAAAAAGGTTTCCAAACGGGGAGAATGGAAACCTTTAACTAACCAATTATAAACCTAAATTATGATACCACAAAGGTAAGTGATAATAGAATACCAAACAAATCAAAAAGCGCTTATTGGCAAGATTTAACATAAACTTAACATTAGTGTACTTTAAACACTATCCCCCTGTGTTTATATAACAAACATTTGACATTTTCCAGATAGTATTTTTGCTACATTTGCACCCGAATGAACGTTCAATTGATAAATAAAAAAGAAGCGATATTCCAAAGTGCGCTTCAACTCATCCATGAGCATGGCTTCCACGGAACCCCCATGAGTCAAATCGCATCCTATGCACAAGTGGCCACAGGTACGATTTACCATTACTTTGCATCAAAAGACGAGCTGATTCTGGAACTCTTCAAATATTGCAGGGAAAAAATGAACGAACACATTTTTTCTTTCCGTGAGGAGCTCTCATATAAAGAACGTTTTTTCTTTATATGGAAGCGGTTAGTGGAATATTACATAGAACACAAGGAAATTTTTCGTTTTGTTGAACAATTTTACTCTTCGCCTTATTTTGAGATTATGCAAAAGTCGAAAGACCCCAGTTATTATGGAGCCGATCGCATGCGCCTGTTCTTTGAAGAAGGCATAAAATTAGGTCTCATTAAGGATGTCAGCTTTGCTACCTTAGTAGCTGTGTACATGGGCCCGGCCATATCGTATATAAAAAATATTATCTACGGTTTTTGCAAAATGAATGAGAAGGATCGCGAAAACCTTCTGGAAATAATTTGGAATGGTGTTAAACATTAAATTAAAATGAATTTTAGAAAGACAGCTTTAGTTTTACTCATAGCATCATGTGCCTTGGGGCAATTGCGTGCACAATCCGAGTCAGGACAAACCGAAGGCTTACATCAAAATGCCTCCCTACCCGACTTGATAGATTATGCCCTGCGTAACAAAATCGAACTCAAACAAGCAGCCATAGATAAGGAAATCGGCGAGCGTGAAATCGCTTCTGCTCTATCTGGGTGGTTTCCGCAGATCAACGCCACAGGAAACTTAGTGCATAACATACAGTTACCCACAACCGTTATCTCGGGAAACACGATTACAATGGGACAAAAGAACACCAGTGGGCTAACCTTTCAAGCCGACCAATCCATCCTCAGTCCGCAATTGTTCCAAGCTTCCCGTGCGGCAAAATTCATTCGTCAGCAAAACGACTTGAACGTGGAGAGCACCAAAATACAAACTGTGGTGGATGTCAGTAAAGCGTATTATGATATTCTGACCTCAGAAGAATCGATTAACATCATCAACGAAAACATTGCACGGTTGCAACGGCAATATACCGAGGCCAATTCACGGTATGAAGTGGGTCTGGTCGACAAAACCGATTACAAAAGAGCACAAATATCCTTGAACAATGCACAGGCACAGCTGAAATCGGCTAAGGAAATCCGGGATTATAAATATGACTATTTGAAAATGTTGCTGGGGATGCAAAATACACAACCGCTGACTCTTTCATTTGAAAATCAGAACCTGGAAGCTAATATCTTGCTGGATACGACAGAAATCCTGAACATTGCAAACCGGGTAGAATTTAAGCAACTGCAAACATTAAAGGAACTGCAACAATTAAACACCCAGTACCAAAAATGGAATTTTCTGCCACGGCTGAGTGCTTACGCCAATTATGCCCTAAACTATCGCAACGACAATTTCGGACGATTATATAACGACAACTTTCCCAATTCGTCCGTGGGCTTATCCTTATCCGTTCCCATTTTCACGGGCACAAAGCGCATTCAAGAGCTTCGCAAGTCGGAATTGCAGGAAGAACGGCTAGCTTGGGACATCCGAAACGTAGAAAACCGCATCAGCACAGAATATGCCGCAGCCATGACCAGCTATCGCGCCAATATAACCGAATGGCGAAATGCAAAAGAGAACATGGCACTTTCTGAAGAAGTATACAATACCATCAAGCTCCAATATGATGCAGGCGTTAAATCCTATTTAGAGCTAATGACGGCCGAAACGGACTTGAAAACGAGCCAACTAAATTATTTAAACGCCCTTTATGCTGTTCTGTCCAGTAAATTGGACATTCAAAAAGCATTGGGTACTGTAGCTATTACAAATTAACAACCTTTACCAAAAAGCAACTAATGAGCAATATGAATAAGCATTATTTATTTTCAGCATTATTAATAAGTTCAGCCCTGTTTTGGCAGGCTTGCGGGTCAAAAGATACATCCAAGCAACAAGCCCCACAGGGTGAAATAGCCGTTCCGGTTTCTACTGTTCAGGTCGAAAAGCAGCTGGTGTCCGGCACAAAAAGCTATCCGGCGAGTGTCGTTCCCCTGCAAGAGACCGAAATAAGGGCAGAAGTGAGTGGTTATATCACCAGAATAAACGTGACAGACGGTGCGTTTGTGACAAAAGGCCAAGCTTTATATGAGATCGACCGCATCCGCTACCAAGCGGCTGTTGATCAAGCCAAAGCCAATTTGGAAATTGCCAAAGCCAACCTTCAACGGGTAGAAAAGGATTTGGCCCGTTACCAGACCCTTGCTGAAAAGGATGCGATTGCTAAACAGACCTTGGATTATGCCACAACGGACGTCAACAATCAAAGAGCTCAAGTACAAGCCGCACAGGCAGCTTTGACAACCGCTGAAACGAATCTTCAACGATCGGTCATTCGTGCACCGTTTTCCGGAATGGTGGGTATTTCACAGGTGCGAAATGGTGCTTTGGTTTCTCCCGGAACAACCTTATTGAACACGATTAGCTCCGTGGACCCCGTTGCTGTTGAATTTCAGATCAGCGAAAGAGAAATTTCAGAATTCGCGGCTTACCAAGCCGGAAAATCTTCCAATGACATCAATATCGTACTTCCTGACGGCTCGTCCTATGCAAATGCAGGCAAAATTACCACTATTGATCGTGCAGTCGATCCGACAACCGGAACATTAAAAGTACGTGCTACGTTCAACAATACACAGCATGCCCTACGTGCCGGCATGAACCTTACCATACAAGTTAAAAGTTCGTCATCGACCGAACAGTTGGTGATTCCTTTCAAAGCTGTACAAGACCAATTGGGCGTGTACAATGTATACGTCGTGAACGACAGCAGCAGAGTCGAGCAGAAACAAGTGGAATTGGGATTGAAAGTTGACGACAAGGTGGTTGTGCAATCGGGTGTAGAAGAAGGCCAAAAAATTGTGGTAGATGGCATCATGAATATGCGTAGCGGTGTGAAAGTGATTGAAAACACGGCACAACAAGCTCCACAGCAGTAATGTAGCGGACGAGGATGACTCGTCAACATTGTTAATTTTTACTTTTTACTTGAAAAGATGATATCAGAAGTATTTATCAGAAGGCCGGTCACAGCAATGGTCATTTCCATATTAATCTTAATTATCGGAACGATCTCGATCATGACCTTGCCTATCAGTCAATATCCTTCCATCGCACCTCCAACGGTTACTGTTACAGCAAACTATACCGGAGCCGATGCGCAAACGGTGGAGCAAACGGTGACAACGCCTATCGAGAGCCAGATTAACGGTACGCCCGGAATGATCTATATGTCATCTAATAGTACCTCAAATGGTCAGGCCCAAATCACGGTTACTTTTGAAGTGGGTACAGACATCGATGTAGCGACCTTGGACGTGCAAAACCGCGTGGGCATTGCCGAACCGGCACTTCCCGAAGCTGTTCGCCGCTTGGGCGTAACTACCCGTAAGGCCAATACGGACATTCTGATGCTTGTTTCGCTCGTTTCGCCAAAAGGAACTCGAGATGACAAATTTTTGGCCAACTATGCCAACCTATATGTAAAAGACGCTATGATGCGCGTTAAAGGTGTTGGTGATGTGACCGCATTTGGCCAGCCATTCTCCATGCGGGTGTGGCTGGATGCCAATAAGCTGACAGCATTAAATCTCACACCTGCCGACATTTCTTCGGCTATTGCCGAACAAAACCTCCGGATGCCGGGCGGTTCCGTCGGTGCGCCGCCGCAACAAAACGCACAGGTTTTTGAATACCCCGTCATTACAGACTCTGATCTGTCAAATGTAGAAGACTTTGAGGATATCATCATCAAATCCAACACAGATGGCTCTATTGTCTTGTTAAAGGATGTAGCCCGTGTGGAATTGGGACAATTCAGCTATGCAACGACAACTCGAGTCAACGGCATGAAATCCACAGGGATGATGATTGCACAAACCCCTGGAGGCAATGCCGTAGAAACAGCTGAAGGTATATATGCAGCATTGGAGAACCTAAAAAAATCGTTTCCGGAAGATGTCGATTACGTGGTCGGATACGAAACGGTTTCCGTTGTACATGCTTCCATCGAATCCGTTATACATACTTTGCTGGAAGCATTGTTATTGGTCACATTCGTGGTCTTTTTCTTCCTGCAATCTTGGAGAGCCACGCTCATTCCGGTATTGGCTATTCCGGTATCCATTGTTGGTACCTTCATCTTTTTTACCCTGTTTGGCTTCTCTATTAATAATTTGACCCTACTAGCTTTTGTATTGGCCATTGGTATTGTGGTGGATGATGCCATCGTTGTAGTAGAAGCGGTGCAACATTACATTGACCATTACAAACTAAGCGCCAAAGAAGCCACTATCCGAGCCATGCGAGACATTACCGCTCCGGTTATTGCCATCGGACTTATTCTGGCCGCAGTATTTATTCCCGTCGGTTTTATTCCGGGTATGGTGGGCAAGCTGTATCAGCAATTTGCCATCACCATTGCCGTATCGGTACTTATTTCCGCGTTTGTTGCTTTATCCCTCACTCCTGCCCTCTGCTCATTATTGCTACGGCCTACATCTGTAAATAAAGACGCCAAAGGATTGAACAAATTTTTCTATAAATTCAACCTGTGGTTTGAAAAAGTTACACACAACTATTCCCGAGGTGTGAAACAATGTATCCGCAAGGCACCATTGGCGCTGATTATCTTGTTATGCATCTTTGTGGGAACGGGTTACATGTTCAAGGTTAAACCTACCGGTTTTATCCCGACAGAAGATAACGGTATGTTCTTTGCAGGCGTGACTTTGCCTGAAGGAGCTGCCGCCAATCGAACGTCGACAGTACTAGACGAACTAGAAGCCGACCTACGCAAAGATTTCCCTGAAATCAAGCACATAACTTTAATATCTGGAATCAATATCTTAAACAGATCGTTCAAATCCAATGGCGCAACATTATTTGTGTCACTAAAACCATGGAAAGAGCGTAAACGTACTTCGGCAGAGATCACAGGTACTATTATGGGGAAATACCGAAATTACAGCAAAGCACGTATTTTGGCCGTTACGCCTCCTGCTATACCTGGACTTGGTACTTCGGGCGGATTTTCTATGATGCTTCAAGATCATCAAACAGTTGATATCAAACAATTCGAAGCAGTTGTCGGACAATTTCTTGCGGCAGCAAACCAACGTCCGGAAATCGGCATGGCGTATACCTTATTTAACTCCAATTCGCCGAACTTTAAGGTTTCCGTCAACCGCGAGCAAGCCAAGAAGATGGCTGTACCCGTCTCTTCGGTCTACAGCACGTTATCTGCCTATTTGGGATCGGCATACATCAACGACTTTACCAAATATGGACGTAATTTCCGTGTCGTTACCCAGGCCGATCAAGATTACCGCATGAACATCGAAGACATCAATAAGCTTTATGTAAAAAATCTGCAAGGTGCTTCTATTCCGATGAGCAGCTTAGTCTCTTGGGAATTGGTACAAAATCCTTCCATCATCAACCACTACAACATTTTTAGAAGTATCGAGGTTAGTGGTTCGGCAGCACCGGGCTATAGCTCCGGCGATGCTTTGAATGCCTTGGAAGAGGTGGCTGCCCAAACCTTGCCCGACGGATATGGGTATGATTTCTCGGGCTTGTCCCTTCAGGAAAAGCAGTCAGGAAATATGACAATCATTATCTTTGCTTTGTGTATTGTCTTCGTATTCTTGCTATTGGCCTCCTTATATGAGAGCTGGTCTGTACCGTTTTCTATTTTATTGTCTGTGCCGATCGGTATTTTTGGGGCTATTTTAACCTTGTTGTTCATTCCGGCCTTAGACAACAATATTTATGCACAGATTGGTTTGGTAACCATTATCGGACTGGCGGCAAAGAATGCCATCCTGATTGTGGAGTTTGCTAAAGAACGGGTAGATATCGGAATGCCTCTTTTAGATGCAACATTGGATGCTGTGAAGCTCCGGTTACGGCCAATTATCATGACATCCTTTGCCTTTATTTTAGGTATTATTCCTTTGATGCTCTCTACAGGTGCTGGAGCTTTCTCCCGTCAAACCATTGGCTGGACAGTCTTTGGAGGTATGGGAGCGGCCACGCTATTGGGAATATTCATTATTCCTGTTCTCTTCTACGTCATCACGCGAATGGCCTATGGAAAGAAAAAACTGGCTGAACTGGAAGCTAACTTTGATCCTGAAAAAGCAAAAAATCTAAGTGCGCATTAATTAAGTGCCCATTCAATCATAGATAAAGAGAAGTTCTTGGAGCTTCTCTTTATTTAAATCCCACAAAGGAAGCAAAGCACAGGTTTTTGTGTAGGACGTCCACCTTTTTGAACCCTACTTTTTCCAACAGTTGCAATTGGTATATTAAGCTTCGAGGCGAATCTTCCTTCTCGATATAGGCAAATACATGATCCCTATAATCCTCGTCTTTTAAACCTGTCAGGTATTTACCATATAAATCCTGATAAATGTATTGTTGCAATGCTTTTGTATGTTGATGCACCAAATCAAAAATCCAAATACTGCCTCCATCATGCAACAGGCTGTACAACCTTTCAAAAGCTGTTTCCCAATCGCGATCATCTCTGAGATGATGCAACACAGCTGTGGCTATAATCACATCAAACTTCTTCCCATCAAAATCAACGGATCGGAAATCGCCTTTTAACGTCTTCACGCTTCCATCCGTCATCGCTTCCACCCTTTCCTGTGCTTTGTCCAGCATTCGCTGACTCAAATCCACTAAGGTCACGTCGATGTGCGACAATTTCTGCGACAATTTAACAGAATAATTACCCGCACCACAACCAATGTCTAAAACAGCTGTCAGTGAAGGATAATGCCGAGCAATGGCTTCAGTTATTAACTCCATATTAAAAGCAGCATCCAATGTAGTCTGCTGTCCGGTTTCCAAGTTGGAAAAACGTTCTACATCCTTATCGAACCGTTCTTCGATTTCTTTTAACGTTGATTTCATGTTTCTTCTTTTTTTCAAATTTAACACCTTTAAAATACTATTTCCGGTTTCAAATAAAATCGTTAATTTTATCTATCCATAAATTGGTTGTGGAAATCATCAATATCTATTATCATGTCAATAGCAGAAATCAAGATAGACATCATCCATAAAATAACCGACTTACAGGATGATAAAATCATTAAGCAAATCAAAGATATCTTAGACTTTGAGCTTAACCAAGATACTTATTTACTTTCTGAGCCACAACAAAAACAGATTTTGGAGGCAAGAGAAGAATACTTGGCAGGAAATATTTTGTCGGAACATGCTGCTAACGAACAAATCGAGGAATGGTTAAAAGGAAAGTAATATGGACTGTACGAGCTCACATGGAAAGAAAAGCAATCCTTGAATATTGGAATCGAGCGCAACCACTCCAAAACTTTTAGTATCAAATTAAATCACTTATTTACGACATCCCTTAAGCTTTTAGCTTCAAACCCTGACGTTGGACGAAAAACACAGATAAAAAATATCCGGGTAAAACTTATTCGAGAGTATTTTTTATTTTACGAAATATTTGAAAAAGAGATTGTGGTATTAACAATTTGGGATGGGCGACGTAATCCTGAAAATCTTAAATTAAAAGAATAAAAATAAATATTATATATAACGCAACCAATCCTCATGCAACTATACACCATAGACACCGGATTTTTCAAACTTGATGGTGGCGCTATGTTTGGCGTCGTTCCCAAATCGATATGGCAACGCACCAACCCGGCAGACGACAAAAACCTGTGCACCTGGGCCAACCGCCTACTCCTTATCGAAGACGGAAAAAGGTTAACACTAGTCGATACGTCCATCGGTAACAAACAAGACGACAAATTTTTTAGTCACTACTATCGACACGGTGAGGATACGTTGGAGAAATCCTTGGCTAAATATGGTTTTCACCAAGATGATGTTACAGATGTATTCTTGACACACTTGCATTTTGACCACTGTGGTGGCGCCATCGCAAGAGAAGGTGACCTTCTTCGTCCGGCATTCAAAAATGCTACCTACTGGAGCAATGAAAAACACTGGAACTGGGCTGTTCATCCCAATCCAAGGGAAAAAGCTTCCTTTCTCAAAGAGAACATTCTTCCTATACAGGAAAGTGGTCAATTAAAGTTTATCAAAGAGGATGAATCGTACGACGATCAAATAACCATACGCTATGCCTACGGACATACCGAAGCAATGATGTTGCCACAGATTCACTACAAGGGCAGAACCTTTTTATATATGGCCGATCTGTTGCCGTCTGTTGGCCATATTCCGTTGCCTTATGTCATGGGTTATGATGTTAGGCCATTAACGACCATGGACGAACGCCAAAGTTATTGGAAAGAAATTGTCGACAACGAATACATCCTGTTTCTGGAACATGATCCCGTTAATCCATGTTGTACGTTGCAACATACTGAAAAAGGTATCCGTTTAAAGGACACCTTTCGTTTAGAAGATATCTAAGACTAGCCTTTACACCGTTTTATAAAGCTCACAGATAACACTGACTTTCACAAAAAGATTAATTATAAATTCTGTTGGAATCCGTGCGATCTGTGAGACAATAAGTTTTTTATCCAATCGGCTCTAAATATTGCGCATAGCAATATCCTTCTTCGCCATCCTTCGTGCGAACCAACCACCACTGATCGTTGGCCCGGCTCATCAACGTAATGATTTCGTCTTTTGCCGCTTTCCCAACAATAGGTTGATCCGTTCCCGGCCCCTTACGGATATTGAGATTGGAATTTTGGGTAATCACCCGGACCTGACTGCCGGCTACTGCAGAAGACACGTCAATATTCATCACCACATCTCCTGAAAGGAAATTGGGATCTATCTGGTTATAGATATCCCACAATTTATTTTTTACATCAGCATTAGGAGCTGTACCACGTATCTGCAACACACCATCTTGTTCTGCATACCGCAAGTCATCTATTCCAGATGCATTAGCTGTATCCAACAATACTTTATATTTATCTAATAGTGCCATGTTTCTCTCTTTTAAATTATTTTACAGTTAGTCCTGACATATCTACTTTTTTAGGATTCAAAGCATCCAAAGCCATTTTTAACGTCTGCACACGGGCTTGCTCCAACGAACCCGTTACTGTGATGACCCCATCTTTCACATCGGCCTGTATACTTGGAAAATCTTTGGTCGCGTCGATCACTTTGTTGATAAGGTCTGCATCGCTTACGCTCGTTTCAATGTGTGGCAATTCCACCACAATGTTATTAACGACCGATTTGATGTGCTTCGTATCCACATTTTTAGCGGCTTCTTCCAACTGGCGTTTTTCATCATCGGAAGCCACAGTCCCCGAAAGCGTGATGACGCCATCTTTGGCATCAACCGATACGTTCGGATGGCCAGAAGTAACTGTTTCGACTTTCGCCTTAAGATCTGTGTCTGAAACTTTGGACTTACAGGAAATAGTAACCAAAGTAAGCGTTCCGGCTAAAGCCAAAACTGGGATTAATTTTTTTAAGTTCATAATGATGTTATTAATCTTAAATGTTAGAACAATATACGCATTAGTAAACACAAAAAAACGTCAATTGTTTAGATCTTTTAAAAAAAACAGAAGAAATTCGGCACTAATATATCGCTAATACTTGTTGTTGCATCCCATTAAAGTGAAGAACATCTCCGACAGTCTTCCCTATTAAAAGCCTTCCAATAGGTGAAGAAGGTGAAATCGCCCAATACTCCTTCTCCTCAAACTGAATCTTCCCGATACTAATCGTTAAAAAATACATGGCCTTTTCCGTGATGACCAGCGCACCCAAAGCTACTCGATCCATAGCGATATTGGTAATCTGTTGCAAAATGCTCAAATCTCTCTTTGCCTGTGTCAATTGGTCTTGATAGCGGTTCAGATCTTGCTGTATCATTTCTCGAGACGTTTCGTATTTGTCTCCCGCACTACTTTTGGTCTCGTTCTCTATAGATTCCTGTGCATTTCCTATGCCGTTGACAATTTCTTGGATACGGTTTTTGGTCAGATGTATACAGATAGACAATAGTTTTTGTTTAATATGGTGCATATGTATGGTAACTTTGCAGACGCGCGCTTCGCTAGGTGGTTTCATTTTGTCGTGTACTGCATATTTTTGTGCAATAAAAAAAGCGCCAAGCATAATGTTGGCGCTCTTCAAAACATTTTGGTTTTAGTCTTAGTTTTTCAACGCTTCTTTCACCCCTTTTGCTTTTCTTTCCGCGTCATTCGCGACTTCTTTGGCTTTATCAGCTGTTTTTTCAGCTACATTTTCAACCGCATCGCCTGTAGCTTTGGCTGCATCTTTGGTGGCATCAACCGCTTTTTCCACACCTGATTCTACTTTTTCACCGGTTTCCTTTGCTAAGGCTTTAAGCTTTGCAATGGCGGTATTGGCTTCGTCAACAGTTTTCTGTGCCGCTTCTTGCGCCTTTTTGTCACCACTCGCGACAGCAGCATCTAGATCAGCCTTGGCTTGTTTTAATTTTTCTTCTGCAGCGGCCAAATCTTTATCGGCTTCTGCACGCACATGATGCGCATGTTCTTCTGCAGATTCCAGTGTATGATCCACCTGCTCGCCGACCGACACTTCACCATCTTTGTTTTTGTCTTTTGAAGAATTGCTATTACATGCTGTAAAAGCAATCGCACCCGACATTAGTGCTAATAAAGCTAATTTTTTCATTTCGTTGTTTTTAGTTTTCTATTTGATGATTGATAAAATCTTACGAACAATATCTATACCAAAAAAATCAGGATTTTCCGTATATGCTTCCCTTCGCCGCTTCCAGTGTATTCTTCAGCAAGCCGACAATCGTCATCAATCCCACTCCACCCGGAACCGGGGTAATCCATGATGCTTTTTTAGAGACTTCATCAAAATCAACATCACCGTACAGTTTAAATCCGGATTTTGTTTCTGTAGAACTTTCTCTATTGATACCCACATCAATGACAATAGCACCTTCTTTCACCATATCCGCTGTAACAAAATTTTTCTTCCCAATGGCAGCCACTATAATATCACCGGCCAATACCTCTTCTTTCAGGTTCTTTGTACGGCTATGGGTCAAAGTGACGGTACAATTGCCGGGGTTGCTATTCCGTGCTAACAAGATACTCATCGGCGATCCAACAATATTGCTACGTCCGACCACAACAGCTTTTTTTCCTGCAGTATCCAATCCATAATGTTCTAACATCAGCATGATGCCATAAGGAGTAGCGGGAATAAAACAAGGTAGATTACGTTGCATCCTCCCCAAATTGATAGGATGAAAACCATCTACATCTTTCCGGTAATCAATCGCTTCCGTAATTTTATCGGGATCTATATGGGCTGGCAAAGGCAATTGAACGATTAGACCATCTATAGTAGAGTCTTCATTTATCTCCTGAATTTTAGCAATCAATTCGTCTTCGGTAATGTCTACATCGTAGCGGATATTTGTCGAATCGAACCCCACCAGTTCGCAGTTACGCATCTTACTGGCCACATAGGTTTCGCTGCCACCATCGTTACCAACCAGAATCGCCACCAAATGAGGTTTGCGTCCTGATTGTGCTGTAAATGCAGCAGCCTCTTTTTTAATATCTTCTTTAATCTTTGCCGAAACTATTTTTCCGTCTAATATGTTCATTTTTGAGTATTGCGTAGTGAAATCCTTATCCTTCGAAGAGGGACTTTTATCCTATCTTTGTTATCCCCTCCCCGAAGAAGAGGAAACCGTTTTCGTCTTTGTTCCTTGTTCTTTATTCTTTGTTCCTTAATCCAGCTTAAGTACAGCCATAAATGCCGATTGCGGAATTTCCACATTACCGACCTGGCGCATACGTTTCTTACCTTTCTTTTGTTTTTCCAACAGCTTCCGTTTACGCGAAATGTCCCCCCCGTAACATTTTGCGGTCACATCTTTACGCAAAGCCGAAATGGTTTCGCGCGCGATAATCTTCGCACCGATAGATGCCTGTATACGGATCTCAAACTGTTGTCGAGGCAATAATTCTTTCAATTTTTCACAAATTTTCTTTCCAAAATCGTAGGCATTGCTGCGGTGGATCAACGAGGAAAGCGCATCTACAGGTTCATCATTCAAGCGGATGTCCAATTTTACTAAATCCGATTTGCGGTACCCAATCTGATGATAGTCAAAAGAAGCATAACCTTTGGATATGGTTTTCAATTTATCATAAAAATCGAATACAATTTCACCCATTGGCATCTCAAAAACCAATTCCACACGATCGGAAGTCAAATAGGACTGATTGACGATAGTCCCCCGCTTCTGAATGCACAATGACATTACCGGTCCAACAAATTCAGCCTTGGTGATCACATTCGCTTTGATATAAGGCTCTTCAATAAAATCCAATTTACTTGGGTCAGGTAAATCCGAAGGGTTGTGCACGACAATTTCCTGATTGTCTTTTGTCAAGAATGCCCGATAAGACACATTGGGAACAGTAGTGATCACGGTCATGTTAAACTCCCGC
Organism: Sphingobacterium wenxiniae; assembly: GCA_040394995.1. Classification (GTDB taxonomy): domain Bacteria; phylum Bacteroidota; class Bacteroidia; order Sphingobacteriales; family Sphingobacteriaceae; genus Sphingobacterium; species Sphingobacterium wenxiniae_A. The sequence continues at coordinate 14,733 of JBEBRE010000026.1, read as the reverse complement.
TCCAAACGTTCCTGAATGATCTCCATATGCAACATTCCCAAGAATCCACAGCGAAACCCGAATCCCAAAGCGGCTGACGATTCTGGTTCAAACACCAATGAGGCGTCATTCAACTGCAAACGGTGCATGGATTCACGCAACTCCTCAAAATCTTCGGTATCTACAGGATAAATCCCCGCAAAAACCATCGGTTTTACTTCCTCAAAACCTTTGATTGCTTCTGTACAAGGTCTATCCTTATGGGTAATGGTATCTCCGACTTTTACTTCCCGAGCTTCTTTTATACCCGAAATGATATAGCCCACATCACCCGTTTTGATGACATCTTTTGCAACCTGATTCAATTTCAAAGTTCCTACTTCATCGGCAAAATACTCTTTGCCCGTAGCGACGAATTTCACACGGTCGCCTTTCCGAATCTCGCCGTTCTCCACTTTAAAATAGGCCATAATACCTCGAAACGAATTGAAGACCGAATCAAAAATCAGCGCTTGCAAAGGTGCACTCGGATCACCTACCGGAGCTGGAATACGTTCGATAATTGCCGCCAAAATATCCGAAATCCCCATTCCTGTTTTGCCCGAAGCGGGGATGATGTCTTCTCGCTTTCCACCTATTAAGTCCACGATCTGATCTTTTACTTCCTCTGGCATTGCGCCGGGCAAATCCATCTTGTTCAAGACGGGGATGATTTCCAAGTCGTGCTCCAAAGCAAGATAAAGGTTGGAAATAGTCTGCGCTTGGATACCCTGCGAAGCATCGACAATCAATAATGCACCCTCACATGCGGCAATAGACCGCGACACCTCATACGAGAAATCCACGTGTCCTGGGGTATCGATCAGGTTGAGGACATACACTTGCCCATCTTTGGTGTACTCCATCTGAATCGCATGCGATTTGATGGTAATGCCCCGCTCCCTTTCCAAATCCATATTGTCCAACAACTGTGCCTGTGCTTCCCGTTGCGAAATGGTGTTCGTGTATTCCAACAACCTATCCGCCAGCGTACTCTTCCCGTGGTCAATATGCGCGATGATACAAAAATTACGTATATGCTTCATGTAGGATTTATCCAAAATAACTAATTGGCAAATATAATTTATTTACAGCAGATTTTAGGGGATAAAATATCCCAAACCAAAAAATTAAACAATATAAGGTTTTTGAGCTTTCAGCTCAAAGAATGAATCTTTCTTCTTAATAAAGTCAAAAAAAATCCCGCATGCATAACATACGGGATCATTCATAATTATAGGGGTTATTAGTTAAAAAAATATTTTTACAATCGTTCTCCGTGTTGCGAAAGATCCAACCCTTGTTCTTCTTCCGATTCATTTACACGCAACGGCGAGATGACATCTGTTATTTTCAATAAAACAAAGGCTACTGCAATCACAAAAACGCTCGAGCCAATCAAACCTATGATATGGGCTGTAAAGAGTGCTGTTTCTCCGAAAAAGAGCCCGTTTGATTCTACGGCACTGTTAATGGACGCATGTGCAAACACGCCTGTCAATACCATACCGATCATACCACCTACGCCATGGCTTGGAAAAACATCCAGCGTATCATCGATTTTTGATTTGGTACGCCAATCGATCAACAAACGGCAAACGATAGCGGCCACTGCTCCGATGACAATGGAATGCGGTACAGTGACGAAACCAGCCGCCGGCGTAATAGCCACTAAACCGACAACGACGCCAATACACGTCCCGAGAGCCGATGGCTTGATTCCCCGAGCCGCGTCAAAAAGAATATAAGTAACAGCTGCCGCACCAGAGGCTGCGGTCGTGGTGGCCAACGCGGTCGCTGCCAAAGCACTGGCTCCGAAAGCCGACCCTGCGTTGAAACCAAACCAACCAAACCAAAGCATACCTGTTCCCAAAAGCACGTAGGTAATACGTGCTGGCGCATGTTCCTGGTATTCCTTACCTTGTTTTAAGTAGATAGCGGAGACCAGTGCTGTCAATCCTGCCGACATATGCACGACAGTACCACCGGCAAAATCCAATACTCCCATTTTAAATAAGATACCATCCGGGTGCCAGGTAGCGTGTGCCAAAGGTGCATAGATGAAAATAAAAAACAGGCAAATAAATAAGATATAAGATGTAAAGCGAATACGCTCTGCAAAAGCTCCCGTAATCAATGCTGGTGTGATAATAGCAAACTTTACCTGATACATGGCAAATAGTACAAACGGAATCGTAGGCGCACCGCCCCATGGTTCATGGTCCAGAACACCCTTAAACATAAAAAAAGTTGTTGGATTTCCGATAAAACCTCCTACCGAATCCCCAAACACCAAACTAAAACCAAAAGTTACCCATAACACGGCGATCACAGCCATACAGATAAAACTTTGCAGCATCGTGGAAATAACATTCTTTTTCTTCACCATTCCACCATAAAAATAAGCTAAACCCGGAGTCATGATTAAAACAAGTGCTGTAGAAGCCAACATCCAAGCTATATCTGCGCCATCATACATGAATTCGTCTGAATTTTCAGGAAGTGAAGGCGAAAAAAGCGCACAAACAACCACCGCCATCATAATAACGAAAGGAAAAATTGATTTTTTTTGATACAAAGTCATAGTTTTATATATTTTCAGTGCAATTATATATCAATTTTCATTAATAACAAATTATTTTTTGAAAATATTTTAATAAAATTAAAAATAAAGTGACAAATCAATAAAATATAAACACAAAAACAAAAAATAATTAAAAGAACAAGAAGATTCAAAAGAGAAATAAAAGAAAAAATTCATCTTAAAGCAGACAAAAAGGATAAAAATATAAAAAAAGCGCGCTACACTCAAGTATACTATATTTCTAGAACGGAATTACTCCAAAATAAATTCCGTTACACAAAAAACGGCCTTGCTTTTTAAAAGCAAGGCCGTTTTTATGTAATCTTATTTCTTGGCGGTTATTTTGCGTAGGAAACCGAACGTGTTTCCCGAATCACGGTTACTTTAATCTGTCCCGGATACGTCATCTCCGTTTGGATACGGTTGGAAATGTCAGCCGCTAAGATTTCAGCCTGCGCATCTGATACTTTTTCAGATTCGACGACTACACGCAGCTCACGTCCCGCTTGGATGGCAAATGTTTTCTCCACTCCCGGATAAGACAAAGCCAACGCCTCCAATTCTTTCAAACGCTTAATATAGCTTTCCACTACCTCACGGCGAGCGCCTGGGCGAGCACCGGAAATAGCATCACAGGCCTGAACGACCGGTGATATCATTGCCGTCATTTCAATCTCATCGTGGTGTGCGCCAATTGCGTTGCAGACATCCGGATGCTCCTTATATTTCTCGGCCAATTGCATACCCAAAATAGCATGTGGCAATTCTGGATTATCATCGGGCACCTTACCAATATCGTGCAATAAGCCTGCACGTTTAGCATGCTTCACGTTCAGACCCAATTCAGCAGCCATTGTTGCAGCGAAGTTTGCCACCTCGCGAGAGTGTTGCAACAAGTTTTGTCCATACGAAGAGCGATAACGCATACGCCCCACCATACGGATCAGCTCCGGGTGCAGACCGTGTATACCCAAATCGATTACTGTACGTTCGCCGATTTCTACGATTTCATCCTCGATTTGGTTACGGGTTTTGGCCACCACTTCTTCAATCCGCGCCGGGTGAATACGCCCATCTGTTACCAAACGGTGCAAGGACAACCGTGCAATCTCACGCCGTACGGGATCAAAACCTGACAATATAATGGCTTCCGGCGTATCATCCACGATGATTTCCACACCTGTTGCTGCTTCCAAAGCCCGGATGTTACGACCTTCACGACCAATAATACGCCCTTTTACTTCGTCATTTTCAATATTGAAGATAGAAACCGTGTTTTCGATAGCCGACTCTGTTGCCGTACGCTGAATGGTCTGGATAACCACCTTCTTGGCTTCTTTGGAAGCGGTCAGTTTAGCTTCGTCAACAATATCCTTAATCTGCATAATAGCTTGCGATCGTGCTTCTTCCCGCAATGAAGACACCAATTGTTCTTTAGCCTCATCAGCAGACAATCCGGCAATTGTTTCCAGTTGCTTAATGTGCTGATTCTTTAAGAGGTCAACCTCTTCCTTCTTCTTTTCATTAAGCTCTATAAGCTGCTCCAATTTCTTGGCCTTATTATCCACCTCCTGTTTCTCCCGGTTAAGGTGTTCCAATTTTTGGTTCAAAGACTGTTCTTTTTGGCGAATCGTATTCTCTTTTTGCGCAATAGCCCCGTTTCGTTGGTTGACTTCTTTTTCGTGCTCAGCCTTTAATTGCAAAAAACGCTCCTTGGCTTCCAATGTGCGTTGTTTTTTGTGATGCTCAGCCTGTTGTTCGGCTTCTTTGAGGATAAGCGCTGCTTTTTCACGGGCGGATTGCTCTTGTTTTTTGAAAACCATCTGTAACAAAAAACGACCAATAACCACACCTACGATAAGCGAAATTATAATCGAAATTATTGTTAATAAATCCATTTTATTTATGTAATTGTTTAATCGTTAACTATTTAAATATAAATTGACTGTCAAGCCTTTCAGGCAAAAAAAAACCGCAATTAAATATACAGGTTCCATGTATTATTAAACTTCGATTACACATGAATTGAGCAATTGATCATGACCCAGATGGCTTACGCAAAATGGCCTACATCTTGTTTTCGCTCGTGATATTGAAGCGTTAAGTTTAAAATAGTGACAACCCGAATTTAACTGCGGCAAATTCGTCGTTATAAAGCTCTATAATTAAAGAACGATCTTTTATTTACGAAAGAAATCATTCAGCATACTATCCAATTCGTGAACCTTCTCCTCCAAGCCCTCTTCGTGCTGTTGCACGTTTTTTTCTGCTTTTAGCATTCCCGTAGCATATTGCAATACGCACATGGAAAGCAAGTCCTGTTTATCACGAACTGCATAGTTTTCCTGCAATTCCTTCATTCTCTCATTAACCAATTTCGCTGCGTGCCGGATGACTTCCTCTTCCGTTGCCTCCACTCTCAATGGATACACACGATCAGCGATATTTATCTTTATGGAAATTTCTCCCATCTTCTTGAGCTTAAATAACGTAATAGACTTTCAACATTCCCATCTCGCCTTCTCTCACTTCAACAAGCCTATACATTTGTCTATTTCTCGCACAAAATCGTTAATTTTTTGTTTTGTGTCAAGTATTTTTTCATTTATGGCTTCCCGATCTTCTTCCGATTCTTCCAAAGACTTTGCCACTGCCATTGCTTTGAGTTTTTCTTCCAGTTGCTGCACCTTGTCTGAACTGGTTTCAAAAGCTACTTGAAGAGATTGAACCTCCAGCTTCAACAAATCGTTCTCTTCTTGCAATGCCTCACATAACTGAATTAAATTTTTCGTTTTCTCAACGATAACATTCATCTGCGAGGATAGTGTAGCCATATTCTGCAATTAATCTCTTATTCTATCAATTAACGAACCATTGCGCCCGTCTCTTTCCCAAAGTTAAGAATTAATTTTTGAATTATTGCTTCAATTTGTTTATCATTTAGCGTTTTTTCTTCATCTTGCAAGATAAAGCTCAACGCATATGATTTCTTGCCCGCAGGAAGTTTGTCGCCTTTATATACATCAAAAATATTGATCTCTTTCAATAGCTTGCGTTCGGTTTTCACGGCCACTTCCTTGAGTTGGCCAAACGTAACTGCATCCTCTACCAGCAAGGCTAAATCCCGTCTTACAGCTGGGAATTTTGACACTTCCTGATATTTGACCACATTTTTCCGAATGGCTTTTATGACCAAATCCCAATCAAACTCAGCGAAAAAAACTTGTCCGTCAACATCGGCTTTCTTTAGATTGGACACTGCCACAGAACCGAAAGTCACCAAAGGCTTTGGCCCTCTTGAATAAGTCAAGCCATAATCGAAATAGCCTCCCTCTGCTTCCGTTATCTGTAGCCCCTGAATATGCAAGCGTTTGATGATCAAGTCGACAGCAGCTTTCAAATGGTAGAAGCTAATGGGTTGCGGGCGGGTGTTCCACTGTTCCTGCACCATATTTCCAGACATACACAATGCCAATTGTTGCTTTTCGCTATACCCTTCTTCTGTTTTAAAATAGCTTTTGCCGTATTCAAAATACTTGACATCCACATTCTTTCTCTTCTGATTGTAAGATACCGTTGTCAAAGCCGAGAACAATAGGTTTTGGCGCATCGTATCTAAATCAGAACTCAACGGATTAACTAGCCGAACAGCCGTGCTCTCATCGTTGACAAAAGCTAATTTCGTGAGTGAATTGTTCAGGATTTCACGGAAACCATTGGCAACCAATACATCTGCAACTTGATTCAACACCACTTCTTTGTCAGGCTTTTCCTGCGTGTTAAGAGAGGCTTTAATTTGTGGATTTAATTCGATGTTATTGTAACCATAGATACGCAACACTTCCTCTATCACATCCACTTCTCTTGTGACATCTACCTTATACGCAGGTACTTGCACCGCTATTTCCTGCTCGTTTTCCGCAACAATTTCGATACCTAAGGCAACGATAATTTCACGGATTTCCGCCTGAGGAATATCTTTGCCGATCAAACGCTGTACATGTGCATAGTTTACAGTAAACGAGAAAGGCTGCACGGGTTCTGGATATATATCCGTCAGGCGAGAGGATATTTCTCCACCGGCAATCTCCTGAATTAGCAAAGCCGCCTTTTTCAGCGCATAAACAGTCATATTGGGATCGGTTCCGCGTTCAAAACGAAAAGAAGAATCGGTTTTCAGCGTGTGCCGCTTGGACGTTTTTCGCACATATACTGCATTGAAGTATGCCGATTCCAAAAAGATGTTGCGCGTGCTTTCACTTACGCCAGAATGCTCCCCACCGAATACACCGGCAATGCACATGGGCTTCGCTGCATCTGCAATGACCAAATCCTCAGCAGACAATTTGCGTTCTACTCCGTCTAATGTCACAAAAGGTTCGTTTTCTTTGGCCAGCCGAACCACCACTTCATTTCCGGCAATCTTGTCCGCATCAAAAGCATGCAAAGGCTGTCCCAAATCATGCAATATATAATTGGTGATGTCCACGATATTATTAATCGGGCGCACGCCTATGGCCTGCAACTTTTCTTTTAGCCAGTCAGGAGATTCCCCAACCGTCACACCAGAAATGTTAATGCCTGAATAGCGGAGTGCCGCTTCGTTGCATAAAACGCTTACTTTCGTTTGTTCGGCTGTTGCTTCTTTAAAATCCGACACATCAGCCAAAGTATAGCTCTTGCGGAAATAAGCTGCCAAATCACGTGCTACTCCTAAATGCGAGGCCGCATCGGCCCGGTTGGGGGTTAATCCGATTTCATACCGATAATCATCCTGGACATCAAAGTAATCTTTTACTAGCGAGCCGATGACCGCCTCTTCTCCCAATTCCACAATTCCGGCATGCGATGTACCTAAACCAATTTCATCCTCCCCACATAACATTCCTTCGGACACCTCCCCTCTTATCTTGGATTTCGTGATTTTAAACGGCTCACCAGTTGTTGGGTGGCAAACCGTCCCTACCTGCGCAACGATGACCTTTAATCCGGCACGAACGTTGGGTGCACCACAAACAATATGCAATAATGCTTGGCCACCGGCATCCACGGTAGTCACTTTCAACTTATCCGCATTGGGGTGTTGTTCACAAGTCTTCACCTCTCCCACAACCAGCCCTTCCAAACCACCAGGAACACCCTGCACCTTCTCGACAGCTTCAACTTCCAATCCGATATCCGTCAAAATAAGCGAGAGTTCTTCTGGTGTTTTATCTGTATCAATATAGTTTTTAAGCCAATTATAGGAAATATTCATCTCAAAAATCTTTTAAAGCACAAAGATAGAATTTTGTCAAGGAAATACGCACCCAATTTCAATTAATTCTTCGCTAATAACGGTTTTTCCTAGTGCTGGAAGTTGTCCAAAAAGGCAGCAAAAACCTCAAAAATGCAGATTACAGGGTTGCTTTGCTCCTCGCAGTGACGCATTTTTGACATCTTTAGATTGCTTCCCTTCGTTCCTCAGATTCGCAATGATGACGTCAGGCTTTTTGGACAGCCTCCTTTTTGGCTATAGACACGCGGGAAATACGTGCGCCAGCACAGGCACAAAAGGAAAAAAATCGTGCTATGGGAACAATATGCCACGTAATAAATTCATCACAATGAACATGCTTGCGGAAAAAATCTATTTTAAAACTATATATTTGGCCAGTGTCTCAATATTAACCAAGACACTTCCTTTTATTTGAATTGATCATGGAAAGTAGGAGAGATTTTATAAAAAAGGCTGGCTTATTAGCCGGGACATTTGGCTTATTCAACAGCCTTCCCCAATCGATACAAGCAGCCCTGCAAATTGATCCGGCTAATGGATCGACCTATCTCGACGCCGAGCACATTGTGATGGTTATGCAGGAAAACCGTTCTTTTGACCACAGCTTCGGAACGCTAAAAGGCGTCCGTGGGTTCAACGATCCTCGGGCCGTCCGTTTGAAGAACGGCAATCCGGTGTGGTTGCAGTCTTATCGAAACGGAGACACCTACGCCCCTTTCCGTCTGGATATTAAGAACTCAAACGCGGCCTGGACACGAGATCTCCCCCATTCCTGGGAAAACCAAATAGGGGCTTGGAATAACGGCAACTTCGACAATTGGCTGGAGTCCAAACGGTCTGGGAACAAAAACTATCGAAACCTGCCACTCACATTAGGCTATTACACACGTGCCGACATCCCTTTCTATTATGCATTTGCAGACGCTTTTACCATTTGCGATCAGCATTTTTGTTCCTCCATCACCGGGACCACCACCAATCGCCATTTTTTCTGGACCGGCAAGTGCACTCCTGAGAAAGGAGCCAAACCATTGGTGCGTAATTCGGACGTCTACTTTAACAAAGAAGCTTCTTGGCGCACCTTTCCCGAGCTGTTGGAAAAGAACAATATCAGCTGGAAAGTATACCAAAACGAGATCAGTCTACAGAATGAGATTTCGGGAAGTACTGAAAGTTGGCTCGGCAATTTCACGGACAACAACCTGGAATGGTTTACCCAATTCCAAGTGCGGTACAAAAAAAGCCACATCGACTTCTACCTGAAACGTATCGGTGAACTTCCGGAAGAAATCCGTCAGCTTAAAACCGAGCTAGGCAACAAAAACGATCAAAAGCTCAAACAACAGATCCTCCAAAAAGAACAGCAATTGGCGAGCTTCCAACGGGAATACGACACTTATAATACGGAAAAGTTCACCCAATTGGACGATTTCACCAAATCACTCCATAACCGTGCATTTCAAACCAATGAAGGCGACAAATATTACCACGAGGTGGAAGAAGTGGATATTGAAGGTGCAAAAATCACGGTTCCCAAAGGCGATATTTTACATCAATTTCGGCAAGATGTCAAAACAGGCAAACTACCGACCGTTTCTTGGCTTTGCGCCCCTCAAAATTTCTCAGATCATCCAAGTGCTCCTATGTATGGCGCGTGGTATGTTTCTGAAATATTGAATATCTTGACGGAAAATCCAGAAATCTGGAAAAAAACCATTTTCATTTTAAATTACGACGAAAACGATGGTTACTTTGACCATATTCCGCCTTTTGTCGCTCCAAAACCGGGCGATCCATCTTCAGGAAAAACCACTCCCGATTTGGATTATAGCACGGAATATGTCACCAAGGAACAGGAATTGGCATATGGCATAAGCGAGGATTATGCCACTGAAGGCCCTGTTGGATTAGGTTATCGCGTACCATTAATCATCGCTTCGCCATGGTCTAGAGGTGGATGGGTCAATTCTGAAATCTGCGACATCACTTCTACAATCCAGTTTATAGAACATTTTCTGCTACAGAAATACAACATTTCTGTCATAGAAGATAATATCAGTACGTGGCGGAGAGCGATAACCGGCAATCTCACGTCAGCATTTAGGCCATTCAAAAAAGGCAACACAAAGCTTCCGACATTCTTGGACAGAAACAAACAGATTGCCAGCATCAACGAAGCCAAAGACAAGCCGATACCAAATGGATTCAAACTGTTTGACAAAGATGCCATCCAAGCCATTAATACGGGCCATAAAACGGGACTTCCCACACAGGAAAAAGGCACGAAACCTTCCAATGCTTTGTGCTACGAGCTGTATGTGCAGGAGGTCTTAACCGCAGATAGCCTTTCCATAAATTTTGTTGCATCCAATCAATTTTTCAAAGACAAGGCCTTGGCTGGTGCATTCAACGCATATGCCTATGGCTATAAAAAAGAAAAAACAAATTGGTCGTTTGCCACTTCCGCAGGCAAACACGTAGATTATTCATGGTCATTAAATGATTTTAAAGGAACAACCTATGCATTGGCTATTCATGGCCCAAATGGTTATTATAGGTATCTGGGTGGCCAAAAATCAATGCTTCCATTAGCGATTCATCAGGCTTACAGCCTACAGGCTGAGGAAATCATTTTTGAAGTCGAAAACAAAACCGACGATTCGTTGAAATTGTTGCTTTTCGATCATTATAGCCATAAGCAAAAGGAAATAAAAATAGGCGCAAACGCACACAAAACCATCAAGATCGGCACAAAATCTTCCCATCGTTGGTATGATCTGGAAATCAAGGCAATGGGGTTTGACGATTTTTCAAGAAGGTATGCCGGGCGCCTGGAAAATGGAAAGGATGGCATTACCGATCCGTTAATGGCATAATGAAAGTGAGCTTTCGTAAAAGTCAGTTTCGTTAAATGCCCAATTAGTTGTAAATTCGCCACAATATGGAAACTGTTGTGAGCGGTATCAGAAGTACCGGAAAATTACATTTAGGAAACTACTACGGAGCGTTGCGCAATTTTGTGAAGATGCAAAAGGAATACAACTGCTTCTTTTTTATAGCCGATTTACACTCATTGACGACACATCCTACCCCTGGCGATTTGAGCCGTACGGTGCGGGAAGTGGTCGTGGAATATTTGGCGGCCGGCATCGATCCCGAACAGTCCACCATCTATGTACAGTCGGATGTTCCGGAAGTGGCGGAACTATACCTTTACATGAACATGAACGCCTATTTGGGCGAACTGGAACGCGCAACAGCATTCAAGGATAAAGTTCGGGCAAATCCGAACAATGTGAATGCAGGACTTTTAACCTATCCGGTTTTAATGGCCTGCGATATATTGATTCATCACGGCACGAAAGTTCCTGTTGGAAAAGATCAAGAACAGCATCTGGAAATGACCCGTACTTTTGGCAATCGTTTCAACAGATTATATAACGTGGATTACTTCAAAGAGGCATTTGCGTTCTCCTATTCCGATAAGCTTGTTAAAATTCCAGGATTGGATGGCAACGGCAAGATGGGTAAATCCAATGGGGATGCCAGTTGCGTATATTTAAGTGATACTCCGGACATGATCCGCAAGAAAGTGATGCGTGCCGTATCAGATTCCGGACCTACGGAAATGAATCAAGCCAAACCGGAGGTTATACAGAACCTTTTCGATCTGATGAAGGCTGTTTCTACACCGGATACGGTACAACATTTCGACGACTTGTACAACCGATGCGAGATTCGGTACGGCGACATGAAAAAACAATTGGCAGAAGATATTGTCATCGCCACGGAGCCTGTTCGGTCCCGCATACAGGAAATATCCGCAGATAACGAATACCTCACCAAGGTAGTCCGATTAGGCGCCGAAAAAGCTGGTGAAAGTGCCCGGAAAACACTGCAGGAAGTGAGAGAGATCATCGGAATAAGAAAACTGTATTAGTTTCACCGAACAGAAATTAGAACACATACATTAGAAGGCTATTCGCTTTTTCATTTGTGTTTTTTAATTTTTACTTTTAACCGAGCTTTAGCGAGCTCATCTTTAGATAATTTTTGAAGTTTCTAATTTCTAACTTCTAACTTTTATTTGATATGCATATAGCTATTGTTGGAAATATCGGGGCAGGGAAAACTACTCTTACGGAGAAACTTGCTCGCCATTTGAATTTCGAACCACAGTATGAAGCCGTGGAGAATAATCCGTACCTAGAAGATTTCTACAGCGACATGAAACGGTGGGCATTCAACCTCCAAATTTTTTTCCTTAATAGCCGTTTCCAACACATCGTTGATTTGCAGAGTCGAGGCATCCACATGATCCAAGACCGCACCATCTATGAAGACGCTTATATCTTCGCCGAAAACCTTTACGACATGGGGCTAATGAGCGCGCGTGATTTTGAGAACTACAGCAATATTTTCCACAGTATTGTACAGTATATCAAACCACCCGATTTGCTTATCTATCTGCGTGCTTCAGTACCCACCTTGGTTAATAATATTCAAAAACGTGGCCGTGATTACGAATCGGCTATACGTTTGGACTATCTTTCTAAACTGAATGAAAAATATGAAAAATGGATAGGCAGTTACAAGGATGGGAAATTATTAGTATTGGACAAGGATAATTTGGATTTTGCCGATAATCCAGAACATCTCGGCCATATTATACAAAAGATCGAAGCCGAAATGTTCGGGTTGTTTTAAAAACAAACATCGCTTCCATACAATTCTACGCAAAAAATATCCTGATATATGGACGAGTGAAGATGATCCTTTTTATATCGGAAAAATACCCTGTTTTCATGAAATGCGGATAAGGAGAAATTTCATTCTTGAAATTCTTGTCCTATGCCAAGTGTTTGACTTGTAAAAGCACCTACCTTAGCTTGTACAATTAAATTTTATAAATACTAAAAAAATAGCCATGGCAAAAGTTCATCCTTATTTAAATTTTAATGGAAATTGTGAAGAAGCTTTCAACTTCTACCAAACCGTATTTGAAACACCATCCTTAGGGGTATACCGATTCAGTGATATGCCCGAGGACCCCAGTTTCAGCATGCCCGAGGCGGACAAGAACAAAGTGATGCATACGGCCATCAAAATAAATGACGACATCATGTTGATGGGGTCTGACTGTGTAGAAAGCTTCGGGCAAAAAGCTTCTTTCGGCACAGGAAACTATATTATGCTAGATGTTGCTTCTCCGGAAGAAGCACAAAAACTGCATGAGAGGCTGAGCGTTGATGCACAAAAAATGGAAATGGAACTGGAGGAAACCTTCTTTGCAGAATTGTTTTCTTCGTTTATCGATCGATTTGGCATCCCTTGGATGGTACATTATGAAGGCAACAAGAAAATGGGATAGTTAGGTGGCAAACCAAGCGCCGTTTATCTTGTTTTATGAGCAGGTGTTTGCCATAGGGCAATTCACCTTGCGTGTCCATTATATTGTTATTTCAAAAATTCATTATCATGAAAATCCTAAAATATCTGTTGTTCGCGATTGTTGGTTTGATAGTCTTCATGCTTATCATTGCCCTCTTTGTATCCAAATCCTTCCATGCAGGTAGCCAAATCACCATTAACCGGCCAGCTACAGAAGTGTTTGACTATGTCTCGTCTCTCAAAAATCAAGGAAACTACGATGCTTGGTCACAAATGGATCCCAACATCCAGAAGCAATACAGCGGAACGGACAAGACCGTAGGTTTCACGTACGAGTGGAAAAGCAAAAAAGTAGGCGACGGAAAGCAGGTGATTTCCAGGATCGACCCCGGAAAACGGATAGAGATGGATCTTTTCTTCAATGGATCCGATAAAGCCAACAAATCGTTTATTGAAGTTGTCTCCGTAGGAGAGGAACAAAGTCTTGTCATGTGGGAAATTGATGGCAGTATGCCCTACCCTTTTAACATTATGGGGCTATTTTTTGACATGAACAAAGATTTTGATCAGGGACTGAAAAATCTAAAAGCCATGTTGGAAAGCGATGGCCAATAAAAGGAATAAACATTTCTATTATGCATAACAAGATATATCCTTCGTTATGGTTTGACAACCAGGCGTTAGAAGCAATGGCATTCTACGTTTCGGCATTTCCTGAAAGCCGGCTACTTGAATCGAACCCTGTGGTTGCGTCGGCTAGTATTGCCGGGGTTCGATTCATTGGCATCAACGGTGGACCGGTATTCAAACCCAATCCAAGCATTTCCTTCATGTATACCTCAGAAAGCCGAGAGGAAATCGATTTGGTCTGGGAGCAACTGACAGAAGGCGGTATGGTCTTGATGCCTTTGGGTACCCATCCATGGAGTGAGCATTACGGGTGGATCAGCGATAAATATGGCGTATCCTGGCAACTTTACCTGGGAAAATTGTCTGACGTGAACCATCAAAGAATTGCACCTACGCTGATGTATTGTGGTGAACAGCAGGGAAAATGCGCAGAGGCGTTAGACTTTTACGGAAAAATCTTTCCAAATTTCAAATTGGAGGGGATTTTAACATATCCCGGAGGCTTTGCAAAAGACCAAGTGCAACATGCCCAATTTTTAGTCAACGATTTTACGATGATGGCCATGGATAGCGGAGTAGCGCAACCTTTTTCTTTTGAAGAAGGCGTCTCTTTAGTCTTAGAATGTGCTGATCAAGCAGAAATCGACTACTACTGGCATGCGTTCACCCAAAACGGTTCAGAGAGCATGTGTGGATGGTGCAAAGATCCGTATGGAGTAAGCTGGCAGGTCATTCCACATAACCTTTCCCGACTGCTCCATGAATATCCGCATGCTAGCCAAACCCTTATGAATATGAAAAAAATCATTATTGACGAGCTGAAAAAATAAGA
>JBEBRE010000025.1:0-30099 GCA_040394995.1 Sphingobacterium wenxiniae | reverse complement strand
AAGAACGTATTGTTAAACAGCTGTCTCTCAGTTTATTTTAAGTGGACAGCAATGAAATGAATTATTCATGAACCCGTTGTGCATTTTAAATAATGTTTATTTTTAACCCGTTGTACATTATAAGCGCTATTTTGTCATCCTGAACGCAGTGAAGGATCTAAAAATCATATCTTAACAAGACTTTAGATGCTTCGGCAAGCCTCAGCACAATAGAGGCACTTCTGTATTAAAATGCACAACGGGTTATTATAGTTATGTTGGGCCTCTTTGCAACAGAACCTGGCAGGTGATGTTTTTCGTTGCAGTTTCGTAGCGCTCAAGCAAATAACGTTGGCAAAAAAAATAACAAACAATTTCCTATCTTTGCGAGCAATATATATTCATGACATTATAAACTCCCTATATGAGGTTAAGGCAGCAATTCGCTTTTTCAGCGCTGATATTTGGCTTGGTGGCTTGTCAAGGCGGTAACAGCAAAAACAATAGTATTGAGCAAAAAAAAATCGACTCACTCGAAAATGTCAAACGTATCCAGGAAGAGGAAGCCGAGAAGGAACGTCAAAGACCCAAAACAGCTGCAGACATCAAATTAACCAAAGAGCTATCTTACGATAAATATACGTTGGATGACCAGTATGAATATGAAGATACGATGCGTGTTTTTCAATTGGACAAGATAAAGGAAAAACTAGCTTTTATCGAAAATTTCCAACGTGAAACGGCAACTTATGCTGTTTTGCAAAACCATAAAAACAAGAACGGCGAGGCTCCCTTGGTCAAAAACTATCACCGAAATGCGTATACACGGATTTCCGATTCATTGGAAACAGAACGTTACCAATCTGCCCCCCTTTACGTCGTAGGCGAAACAGAACAACCCACGCTATATGGGCCAGATGGTTCATTAGTCAAACTGTTGAGCAGCGATACCATACCTATGGTAAAAATAGCGGGCGTATCATTCGAGGGCACGTGGGAAGTACCTAAGCGATATGTAAAGACCATCGGCGACACCGTAACTTTCCATCGGGTAGCCTTTGTGGATGTCACGAACCAAAATATTCTGACAGCAGAGCGCAAGGGAGATGCCGATTGGGTAATCAGAAGCATGAACAAGGCCACAACAGGTGTGCACAAACCTCCTTACGCACATGAGACGCCCACCGGTATGTTTGTGGTTCAGGAAAAGAAGTCAAAAATGTACTATCTGAAAGATGGCACAAGCACTATTGCAGGATACGCACCGTATGCCAGCCGGTTTACTAACGGGGCATATATCCACGGTATACCCACGAACAGCCCCAATGCGCCCATTATCGAGACCAGCTGGTCGCTTGGCACCATTCCCCGTTCCCACATGTGTGTAAGGAATGCCTCTTCGCACTCCAAGTTTGTATATGATTGGGCAAAGCGGTTCAACGCATTGGTTGTGGTAATCGATTGATATTGACATTAATTTAACATTTTGATTATCAAATTATTGGTAACTTTGCAATCGGATTAAAGATTTTGTGCATATGCGTATTTTAGTATTAGTGTTGTTGACGTCCTTATTTTTGAGTTACATTCCTACCCACGTCAACAAAAAAGAGCCCCTTGAAAAACACCACATTCCCGCCGGACCTGCCGTAGAAAAGTCGCCTTCCGAATTGCTTTACGATAACATTAAATTATCGGGTATATTAAAATTCGAAGCATTTGAAGAAGCATTGCAGGGCTATTATAGCTTAAACCCCAAAAACAAAGATATATTGACGGTTATCGATTTCACTTTACCGTCTACAGAGAAAAGAATGGTCGTGATCGATATGAAGAACCAAAAAGTGCTTTATCATACGATCGTGTCGCATGGCCGCAATTCAGGTGAAAAATATGCCACCTCTTTTTCGAATAGGCATGGCTCCTACCAAAGCTCTTTGGGATTCTATTTCACGGCGAATACCTATCAAGGAGGCAATGGTTACTCGTTGGTGCTGGACGGATTGGAAAAAGGCATTAACGACCAGGCTAAGGCCAGGGCTGTTGTTATCCACGGAGCGGACTATTGCAGTGAATCGGTTATCAAATCAGCCGGACGGTTAGGCAGAAGCTATGGATGCCCTGCCCTGCCACGCGACGTCACCAAGCCCATTATCAATACCATAAAAAACGGAAGCTTGCTTTATATCTACGCAAACAACACACAGTATTTAGCAAAAACCAGTGTATTGAACAAAGATTCGCGAACCTTATTGGCGCAACATCCGCAAATAGATGAAAACAGCCAATTGAATTGAAACCTGGTTTAATTAGGTATTCTTTTTATCGGTTAAATTATATACCCGTGTATTTTGGGTTCTCAAACTGTCACTCTGCGCATTTCGTCAAGCTCAGTGCAGGCTATGGTCGAAGGATAGACAATTTGATTAAGATATTTGTTTATTCGTACCTATTTTCAGTGGTATCATTGATATGTATCCGTTTTCGTAGAAATCATGTAAAAAATTGATAGCATGAATACTCCACGACGTTCATTCTAAAAAGGTCAAAGGCCTGGCAATCAAAAAGCAACAAGTTTAGGAAACATCGCGCGACAGTCCGCCACAGTTTAACCGAACCATTAATGCTTCTTAAAGCTTAACAGGATGATAAACATCGCCCAAGACTTTCAAGTCATCTATATCCATATTGCTGTCGAAGATACCAAAAACGGCAGAGCCCGAGCCAGACATAGACGCATAAATAGCACCTTCGGCATACATGACCAACTTTAGTTCCTGTATGGCAGGATACTGTTCAAATACGCCGTCTTCAAAATCATTGCGGATATGGTATTTCCATTCCTGTACGGGGAGTTTGATCAATTCGCGCAAACTGGTCTCTGGCACGCTTGGCACCACCTGCCGGTAAGCTTCAGCAGTTGAAATATGGATAGCTGGTTTCACCAGCACCAGATTGTATTCTTCCAGATTTAGGTCCAATGGAAGCAAGTCTGTCCCAATGCCTGTTGCATACGCTGGAACATTGTGGATAAAAAAGGGACAATCAGCTCCGAGCTTGCCGGCATATGCGGCTAACGTTGTTAAAGGCAGGTTCAAACGATATTTTTCATTGAGCATCTTTAATACCATGGCAGCATCCGAAGATCCGCCACCCAAGCCAGCTCCAAATGGCATCTGCTTGTGCAAATGTATATGAACAGGCGGTAAGTCATGATGTTGCTTCATCAGCCGATAGGCTTTTAAACAGAGGTTGTTTGCATCAACAGGCAGATTTATGCCGGAAATTTCCAAAGAGACCTCACCTTCTTTTTTTTCCGTTATCTCCAAGATGTCATACCAGTCAAATGGATAAAAAACCGTCTCGATTTCATGGTATCCATCAGCTCGTTTGCCTGTAATGTTCAAGCCTATGTTAATTTTCGCATTTGCGTATGCAATCATGTCGTGCTATTCATTGTCTTATTCCCAAAAACAAAATGCCTTTTTTCAGTCTGTCGCTTTTACATCCGAGAAGTAATTGACCTTTTTGGTTTCCAAATCGGTTTCCACCTTTATTTCCTGGCATTTGGCCAAACAATAGGATGTGGCCGGAAGAAAAAGAAACAAAAACAAGCCGACCCAAAATCCCAGTAGCTTTCCCACGATAACACTCAATAAAACAACAAAAACGGGATAGGAAAGCAACAAAGCACCAAAAAGCAACGAATCGTAAAAAATAGTTCCCTCAGTTTTTTTCCGTACATAATCCCGCCAAAGCTTATAAAACCAAAATTGCGTGTAATACCCGATTTTGGCCGGTATGCGCATCCATGCCAGCTCTTTTTCAGATTTTTCCAACGGGTCAAGGGGTTTATGGGCCATATTCGCCTTTAGGTCGTCTTTTGTGTTTTCGATGACCTCAGCTGCCCGAACCACATGCCCATCGATAAAATCCGTTGAATCTATTGGGGAAAGAGCCGTTATCGAAACGGCTTTTGGCACATCTGAAAAAGAGTTGTAATTCAATACATAAGGTTGAACCTGAACGGGAATATCAGCTCGATAGGCCCGTTGCAGCAACGACGTAACACCGCTCTGCATCAGATATTGCAGGTGCCAAAGATTATGCGAACGTCCTTCAGGAAAGATAAGGATATGTTTCCCAGCCTGAAACTGCCGCATACATTCGTCATACGTAAAATCATTCTTGACACTGTATTCGGAATCGTCAGATTTCTTGTATATCGGCAACATGAACAGCCTGCGCAACGCCCAATTGGCCAAAGGATGTTTAAAAATATCACCCCGTGTTAAATATCGTATCTCTGCCGGCGCATGTACTGCGATGACCAACGCATCGAAGAAGGAATTTGGATGGTTGGACACGATAATAGAAGGAGCTTCGTATTTAGCTAAATCCAGTTGATGCGTACGCAGATCGGGAATGTACCAATGCATTCCTAATTTCACAAAAGCTTTTAACACCTGATACAACATATATAATCCTTCAATACAAAAATATGATTTTCTTTAAATGATACGGCAAAAATCTATCCTATTTTACCAACCCTCGTCAATCCCCTTTCATAGATTCTGTGATCTTATGGATATTCAAGCTATTCGCCATGGCCGAAAAAATTCGGTGATATGTCCCCTCCTTGTTATACAGTTCTTCATGTGTCCCGTCTTCCACCACTTGTCCTTTTTCCATGACGACAATGTGCTCCGAGTCGATGATCTGCGAAATACTGTGCGATACGACAATAACCGTTCGCCCGACCTTAATGGCATCCAAGCTATTTTTAATTTGCTCGGTGGCAATGGCATCCAAATTTGCGGTGGGCTCATCCAAAAAGATAATCCGTGGGTCTTTTAGGAACATCCGTGCAATGGCGATGCGTTGTTGCTGTCCTCCCGATAACAAGTGAGCTTCCGATGCGTAACCGTTGGGCAATTCGAGTACCTGTTCATGTATATATGCTTTTTTGGCTGCTTCGATAATATCTTCCATAGAAGCATCTATCTTTCCATAACGGATATTGTCAGCAATACTGCCTTTGAAGATATGGTTTTTCTGCAACACCAGTCCTACATGCTCGCGGAGAAAGGCCGTATCATATTCCCTCAGATCAATTCCATCTAACAGAATTTCCCCTGAGGAGGGTTCGTAGAATTTATCCAACAGATTGATCACCGTGCTCTTTCCTGCACCCGACAGCCCCACCAAAGCGGTATTTTGATTGGGTCGGATGGTGATGTTCACATCTGAAAGCGCTTTATGACCATTCGGATAAGCAAAATCTACATTTTTTATTTCGATGAGCCCCTTGATTTTCTCAGGTCGGTACATGCCGCTTTGCTCTTTCTGGTTGTCCGCTTCCAAAATCTCGAAGAAACTTTCCGAATAGATTAACGCATCGTTCACCTCGTCATAAATACGGTGCAATTGACGAATTGGAGCCGATACGTTGTTGAACAACATGATATGGAACATGATTGCACCCAAGGTCATCTGCTCGGTCAGCACAAAATAGGCTGTCAGAATGATGACGATGACGATCCCGATTTGCTCAATAAAACTTTTTACACTATCAAACAGGTAGCTGGTTTTACGGGTGGCCATTTGGTTCTCCGTCATATCATACTGTATCTGTTGGTGCCGCTTCGCTTCCGACTCCTCCCGCACAAAAGATTTGATAACCAATATGGATTCGATAAGGTTAATGATCTGGTTACTCTTGTTCTCCCGATATTGGCGCATATTGCGCCGGAACCCCGATAGTTTTTTAGCTTGCAATTGCGATATATAAAAATAAACCGGCACAATAAGCAATCCGACAAGTCCTACATAGAAATTAGCTAAAAACATACATACCAAGGCCACAATCGCATTGGTGAACAAAGGCAGGATATCGATAAAGAAATTTTGAACCAAGCGGGTCAGGCTACTAATGCCGGCATCAATACGCGTTTGCAACTTACCCGACTCATTGCTTGTGGACGTGTAAAACGCCATTTTATACGTCAGGATTTTCTCTACAATAGCTTGTGAAAAATCCCGGGCAATCATAATGCGCAATTTTTCTCCATAGAACTTCTGTCCGAATTGCACGGCCGCATATACAATCTCCTTACCAAGTAAAATGGCTGCAATGACCCCCAATAAATAAAAACCTTGCGACAGAGGTCTTTGATTCACTAATAAGCCGCTAATGGTGTCCACTGTATATTTCAAGATATAGGCGTTTACCTGCGCGGCAAAGGAGCCAATCAGCGTTAACACAAAGGTATAGGCGATCAAATTCCTGTATGGCTTGGCAAATGGAACGATTTTCTTAAATAATTGTGCAATGGTCATATAAAAAGTTAAACGAAAGCCAAGGCAAAAAGTTTAATTTCCACGGCGCACCAAATGGATTATATACTTTATCCATTTTTTGTATCCGCTAAAGAGCGTTTATCAATTTTCACCTTATTTTTAGGTACAGCGATCTATAATCCTTTTGATCCCTGCCAATAATCGTTCCTTATCTTTTTTCTTTTTCAGGTTCAATCCGCAGAAAGTTCTTCCGTTCACCGTGCTGTGAATCGTCATATAATAAATACCTGCCACTATCAATGCAAAGATGGGGTTGACGTCTTCCTCTGTTTTTTGCTGTTCGTTGTAGGCCTTGATAAATTGTTCCCCTAGTTCTTCTCTCTTGTCGGCAATATGCCGCAACGCCTCATTATGTTCGCTCAATTCCCAAACCAACAGCCTCTTCAACAGGTCTGATTTGTCCAATGTTAGAAATTGATTCTTAAAAACATCAAAAGCCGTTTCCTTGTTCAGCTGTCCAAGCGGAAGGTCTGAGTTTATCCAGAAATCGTTGGATGTCAAAAATGCCGTAATGAGGCCGTTCATATCGCCAAAGTGAAAATAAATCAACTTCTTATCCACTCCCGATACCTCGCTGATATTAATGACCTTTAGCTCGGTAAAGCCTTGTTCAGCTATTATCTTTCCGACCGCATCCAGTAATTTTCGCTTCGTGCGGTTCGAATCCCTTTGTTTTTGTACCATAGCTCAGTTTGATAAAAATCTGTTTAAAATAGCAAAAGATCAATATAAGTTAGTATAAGGAATACACATTTTACCTGAAACAGCAGATATTCCTTCCGTCAAATTTAATTTATTTTTCTCACAGATAATGCAGATTTTTCACAGAAAATATCCAAGTCGTGTATATAATTCCTATTATCTTTGCAAAAATTTCATGGAATGAATGAAATACAATCAATCGACAAGAAATGCATTTGAATAACATAAATAAAAACCACAATGGGTATGCAGTGATTTTCGACATGGACGGTGTCATCTGCCATACAAATCCCCATCATGCGAGGGCCTTCGAGATTTTTTTCGACAAATACCAAATCCCCTATACCGAACAGGAACTTGTGAAGCATATGTATGGCAAGCACAACAGCTACATCATGAGTTATTTTTTTAAGCGCCAGGTCAACGGGGAGGAACTTATCGCATTGGAAAATGAAAAAGAAGCTTTATTCCGCGAAATCTACCGTGAAAGGGTCGCCCCCCTTCCCTGTTATATAGGTTTTCTGCAGGACCTCAAGACATCGGGGTTCAAAACAGCGGTAGCCACCTCCGCTCCTCAAGCAAATCTGGATTTGATAGTCGATGTCCTAACCATCCGAGAGGTGATGGATTCGCTAATGGCCAGTGAGAACGTCACGTTACACAAACCCCATCCCGAGGTATATCTAAAATCGGCAAAAAACATGCAGGTTAATCCGTCCCATTGTTTAGTTTTTGAGGATTCTTTTTCTGGCGTCACTGCGGCCTTAAACGCAGGGATGAAAGTAGTTGGTGTACTCAGCTCACATACCAAGGACGAATTGCCACCCTGTTCCCACTACATTCGCGACTATAGCGAAATCAATGCAGACAAAGTCCTTGATATTTTGAAGGGATAAGATGGCGGACGCTTTGCAATTGATTTCGACTCCTACAGGATGGGTGCTTTATTTTATGTGTGCCATGCTCATCGGCATGTCCAAAACAGGCATTCAGAATATAGGAACACTGGCGGTTCCGCTATTCGCCATCCTGTTTGGCGCAAAATACTCCACAGGCATCGTCCTTATTCTGCTGTGCATGGCAGATTTGGTTGCCGTGATTTATTACCGAAAATCGTTCTTGTGGAACGAAATTAAGAAACTGCTTCCCTTGGCGCTCATCGGATTAATCGTAGCGCTCTTATGGGGAAACTATGTGGACGACAAGGTGTTTAAAATCATGATAGGTCTATGCATATTAGTGGGGATGACTATCATGATTTGGCTGGAAAGGACATCCAAGGAACAGCAGGATAAATTTGTGCAACAGCGATGGTACGCTCCTGTATTTGGGTTCATATTGGGTTTTTCAACCATGATTGGCAATGCCGCCGGCCCGGCCCTATCCGTTTACATGCTCTCCAAGCGATTAAACAAAATCTCCTTTGCCGCGACTTCGGCTTGGTTCATCATGATGCTAAATTTCACCAAGATTCCCTTGCAACTGTTCGTGTGGCATAATTTAAGCTGGCAGGGCTTTTACCTCAATTTAATGGCTATCCCCTTTATTCTATTAGGTGGCTTCATCGGTATAAAAATCATCAAGATACTGCCCGAACAACAGTTTCGCTATTTGATTATGGTCTTGGTGATTGTCTCATCCATCCTATTAATGGTATTATAAATGATGTTCATGGTCTTCTGCACACAAGACCATCAAACTCAAAGCAACACATCTTTTTCATCGGGATAACGTTCAAAAACACTGTCAGCAAAAGTACATTCCGTCACCACTTTTAGGTTGTTGTCACGGGCATACTGGGCCACGGCCAAAACCATCTCTTCTGCAATTTTGTTGCCTCGATAATAGGCTTCTACCTCCGTATGGCTGATCGTGAGAATACCATCGGCAATGGAATAGTTCAATTCTCCAATCTGCACCTCATCATTTAGTGCCAACCATTTATTCTGTTCTGAAACGTGTATTAATTCCATATGATTTCAATTATGATTTTCTAAGAACTTCGCTAAAGATACACCCAATATGATATTCCATCCTTTTTCAAAATTATCCCTCGAAAACTCACTTCCGGCATGTTGAAAATTTTCGATCCCATCGTGCACCACCCGCACGGTAGTGGCTGTACCACGCGGAATAATATGCCAGGTAAGCACAGAGATACCATCGCTGTGTGACGGATGGCTCCATGTGTGCTTTAAAAGCTCGTGGGGTTTAATCTCCAGAATCTCACATCTGTGATGGTATTTCCTCTCCGGGCCCAGCTCATAAAAATTGAAGATCGCTCCTTCACGCAATTCAAAGTCAGCTATCTTAAAATACCATTTGTCCAATTTACTTTTATCTGTAATAGCATTCCAAACGTCTGCCACATTCGCGGAAAAGGTACGTTCAACTGAAATAGGTGCTGGATTAGTCATATCTATCTTCTGTTTTTCCTTTTAAATATAACAAGAAATTTGGAAAAAAGGTTTTGCTTACCCGAAAAAGAACAGAATGGTAATACGGCCTCCCAATCTTTGACAATAGATTTACTTTTTGGCAACCCAATATTAACGTAATACCAGCGAAACATACCATCATTAAGATTTCCAGCACATTGCACCGGCACAAACACCAAATCCCTTTTACTTCAAAAAAATACTGCGTATCTTTGTTAACGATGAACGTAGAACACTTGCTTGACCGCGCGCTTCGCTTTGATTTTTTGACCAAAGAGGAAGGCATTTTCCTATATCACCATGCTGCCACGGCCGATTTGGTTTACGTGGCCAATACGTTGCGTAAAGTTCAAGTCCCACACGGCAAAGTCACTTGGCAGATCGACAGAAACGTGAATACCACCAACGTATGTATTGCAAACTGTAAGTTCTGCAATTTCTTCCGTCGTCCCGGGCATGAAGAAAGCTACATCACAGACATTGAAACTTACAAACAAAAAATCGAAGAAACGTTTCGATACGGAGGCGATCAGTTGTTGTTGCAAGGCGGACATCACCCGGATTTGGGATTGGATTTTTACGCCACACTGTTCCGCCAGCTGAAAGAATTGTATCCCACACTTAAGTTGCATTCTCTCGGACCGCCCGAAATAGCACATATTGCCAAATTAGAAGGAATGTCACATATTGATGTCCTTCAGGCGTTAAAAGATGCAGGGCTGGACTCCCTTCCAGGTGCCGGTGCCGAGATTCTAAACGACCGCGTACGCCGCTTGATTTCCAAAGGAAAATGTGGTGGACAGGAATGGTTGGATGTAATGCGGGCTGCACACAAAATCAATCTTCCCACATCGGCTACAATGATGTTTGGGCATATCGAGACCATCGAAGAACGGTTCGAACACTTGGTTTGGATACGAGAGGTTCAATCTGAAAAGCCACAGGATGCCCACGGCTTTATCGCATTCATTCCATGGCCTTTTCAAGATGACGGCACACTCCTAAAACGGCTTCGTGGTATTACCAACAATGTGACGGGAGAAGAATATATCCGCATGATTGCCCTTAGCCGCATCATGTTGCCTAATGTCAAAAACATTCAGGCTTCTTGGCTGACGGTGGGCAAACGAACCGCACAGCTATGCTTACACGCAGGGGCCAATGATTTTGGATCCATCATGATCGAAGAAAACGTGGTTTCTGCTGCTGGTGCGCCCCATCGCTTCACGTCAAAATCCATTCAGGATGCGATCACAGAAGCTGGGTTTGAGCCACAGCTGCGTACCCAAAAATACGAATTCAGGGAACTACCGGAAATGGAAGAACAAGTGATCAACTACTAACGACCTACGAACGTGCAAGATATTTTACGACATATAGAAGCCATCATCTTCGCCAGCGAAGAAGGTATATCGGCCAACGATCTCCGTCAAGTATTGCAAGATGCATTGGCTATCGACATTAGTAATCAAGAAGTTGTCCAATTGGCTAAAAAGATCGCGGAAAAATACGAATCGGAAGATTTCGTTCTCCGTCTGCAATTGATTAACAAACAATATCAATTTCTGACAAAAGAAATCTATCACGAGAGCATCAACCAACTACAGGCGCATAAGGACAAGAAGAAGCTAAGCCAGTCGGCTTTAGAAACGCTGGCTATCATTGCTTACCGACAACCCATCACCAAACTGGAAGTGGAGCAGATTCGGGGTGTCAACTGTGATTACTCCATTCAAAGATTGCTGGAAAAAAAATTAATACAGATAGCCGGGAAAGCCGACAGCATCGGTAAACCCCTATTATATGCTACCAGCAATCAGTTTATGAACCACTTCGGCATAAACTCCACCAAAGACTTACCCCAACTGAAAGATATCGTCAGCGAGGAAAATAGTATCGGAGAAATTGCAGAATAAGTAACCTTAATTCTAAACATCTAACATACAGGATATTAAAAAATAAAAAAAATTTAAAGTTTTAATATTCTTGATTATTTTTACGTTCGGTAACAAACAATAGATTTATCATTTTTTAACACGAAAAGACTATGATGCAAGAGGCAGAAAAAGAGGTTATGGTTGATGAGGTCATCAATTTTAACGACCCAGAGGATGATGCGGATGATGTCTATGACGATGATTTTGACTTAGACGAAATCGACTCCATTGGAGAATTCGATGACTTTGATGATGATGAAGAGGACTTTTAATCCACACCGCAGTCTACCTGTTGAATTCGAAAGAAAGTAAATCGGCTGAAAGAAAACAAACAGGGCAGGATGATACATCCTGCCCTGTTTGTTTGGGTATATATGTCAACTCCCCAGAGCTGAAATAAGGAAAAAGAACCCTTTTTATTATTTAACCTGAGTTCAGGATAACAACTCATGTCACCGCTATGTGGCTTTTTTAATGAAAATACAATTTTTCTATCATCATTTCAGTCCTACGGACTTAGAAATAACCACGCCGTGCCTCGCCACAGGCGATGGTAGTGGTTTGATGATTATCGTTTAAGGGGTCAATTGCACCATGAGCACCAGAGGGTGACATATCTCGTCAAACGAGTGCTTATCCCGAGTTCCTGTTATTTATTATTGGAGATGAAGCTTAAAAATAAAAAAGCCAGACGTTAAATCCGGCTCCTGCTCACATAAAATGAACAACCTATTTTTTATGCAGTTGCTCATATAGATCGATCACTTTCTTTTGCAATTCGATGACTTCTGCCTCGCGAGCCTGTAGTTTTTTATGCAGCTCATCTATTTCATCCTGCACAAGCTTTTGTTCCTCGGAATCAGTAGTCGACAACAGTTGAACCAACGTTAGTCCAAACAATCTGGAAATTTGGTTTAATCTAGACAAGTTTACATCGGTAATACCTGTCTCAATTTTTGAAAAAGCAGGAATAGAAATATCCAGTCTCTTCGCAACCTCTTCTTGGCTCCACCCCTTTTGATGCCTTAATAAGCGAATTTTTTTTCCTAAAGTATTCATGGGTTAATTGTTTTTCATAATAAACCCAAATGTAACAAAAAGAGAATGAAAGAGAAACAATAATGACGAATTTATTTAATAATTTATTAAGAACTTGTCCGCTAGCCTATTTACATTGATACTATTATGATCGGGAGATATCATAAATAAGAGATTGAATCCCAGTGATTTAAATCCAAAAAGATAAGATTCAAGCGAAGCTATATCTGAAATAAAAACAAAATTCTTATGGTTAAAAACCCGTTTTACTTCATTTTCAATATTACCTAATAATATACTATTATCCTTAATGGAATCCTTATTAACTAAAACAACCGAATAATCGCTTTCGTCCATCGAACTACCATACTGGTTGAGAAAGTTCTGGTTGACCACATCATAAGGATTCAGTTCAACAATTGTCACCAGTGCTTGTTCAGGAAACTGCTCTTTAATTGCATGGATACTTGTCCTTAATTTGTATGCTGAATATGCAAAATCCTGATAAACAACACTTTCATTATCACTTGCCACAAATTCTAAATAACGAACGGAACTTTTAAAATCTTTAATGCTTTGATAAAAATCGGCTCGCTTCACACCTAGCCACTCGCAAACCGTATATGCCCCCGCAATATTGGAAAGATTCAACTTGCCAAAAACCTGCAACGGTATATGTTCTTCTCCGCTGTGCAGATACGTTATGCCCTTGTTAATGGAATACTCTGGCAACTTATACCCATGCCTATTGATCTTACAGTCCAATGTATCTTCCACAATCTCCCGCAAATTGGCATTATCCTTATTGTAGATGAGCGTTCCCTTTGCCACAATCGTATCAATGAAGGTTTCAAACTGCTTGAAATATTCTTCTTTACTCACTTTATTACGGCTTTCGCTCCACTCTACACCACTTATCAAAGCAATATTGGGATGATAAAGATGGAATTTCGACCGATGGTCTATAGGCGAAGCATAATATTCATCCCCTTCGATCAGGATAATCTTATTGTGGGGAGTGAGCTTTATCAACGAATCAAAACCTTCCAATTGTGCGCCCACCAAATAGTCAAATTCACGACCAAGTTTTTTCAGGACGTGCATAATCATGCTCATGATGGTCGTTTTGCCATAGGTCCCGGCAATGACAACCCGTATCTTTTCCATACTCTGTTCATAAACAAACTCCGGAAAAGAATAAATTTTCAATTTTAGCTCTTGCGCCCTGAGCAACTCCGGATTATCCACAGCTGCATGCATTCCCAAAATAACAGCGTCAATATCTTCCGTTATTTTGTCTGGAAACCATCCCAATGGTCTGGGCAACAGTCCCGCCTGCTTCAACCTGGACTTGGAGGGTTCGACGATCTGGTCGTCTGATCCGGATACCTGATGCCCCTGTTCGGCTAAGGAAATAGCCAAATTGTGCATGACAGCACCTCCTATGGCGATAAAATGAATACGCATAATACGTCAAAAGTTAAAAGCCAAAAGCCTTAGCCATGGCCTTAAAAATAAATTGCCACAAATCTAAATCCCTCATTCACAAGTGCGGACACGGTGAACAGCATGATCTAATACTTGATAAATTTGGCCGCGCACCAATTATCCGATACTTTTTTGCTCTCGTAAACAAATCCGACCTCCTTTGCCTTATCGGTCAAAATAGCCAGATCCTCTCCGTCATAAAATCCGCTCATGTACAATACACCTGCCGGTTTTAAACTTCGTGCATATTGTTCCAATTGATCCAACAAGATATTGCGGTTTATGTTTGCCAGAATAACGTCAAACACCTTCCCCGCTATTGCCTCTTTAGAACCCAACGCAGCTTCTACATTAGCAATGTGGTTTAATAGATTGTTTTCTTCCACACTAGCGACACAAACATCGTCATAATCAACCGCCAATACATATTTTGCCCCGCGTTTGCTCGCTAAAATGGCAAGTATGCCCGTACCACAGCCCATATCCAGCACTTCTTTGTCCTGAAAGTCGTTTTCCAAGATATACGTGAGCATCATGGAGGTTGTCTGATGGTGGCCAGTGCCAAAAGACATTTTGGGATCGATCACGATCTCGTAGGGCATATCGGGCCGGGGAGCATGAAAAGTAGCCCGCACATAACATTGGTCTGCTACTGTAATCGGATTGAAATTGCTTTCCCATAGCTTGTTCCAATTTTGGCCTTCCAGCTCTTGAATGCCATAGCTCACATCAAACCCGTGGGTATGGTGCAACAGCACAGTTTCCAAAGCCTGCAAATCAAGGTTTGCTGTAGGAATATACGCCACAAAACCTTGATCTGCATCTTCAAAAGTGTCATAGCCGATTTCGCCCAATGCATCAATCAACAGATCCTGTTGCCAATCTTCCATCCGATCGGAAGTAAATGTAACAGCGGTATATCTCATCAATTATGCGTTAAAAGCTTTCACGATGTCCACAAAGTCGCGTGACTTCAATGACGCGCCACCGATCAATCCACCATCGATATCGGCTTGCGAAAACAATTCTTTGGCATTTTTGGGATTGCAGCTACCACCATATAGAATGGTCGTACGATCGGCAAGTGCCTGGTTATAGCGATCTGCAATAGTCTTGCGAATGAAAGCATGCACTTCCTGCGCTTGTTCCGGAGAAGCCGTCAATCCTGTTCCAATAGCCCAAACGGGCTCATAGGCCAACACGACTTTCTCAAACGCCTGTTCTGATAGGTGGAACACACCTTTTTCCAATTGCTCTCGAATAACGTCAAAAAAACGTCCTTCCTCGCGCTCCTCTTTTGTTTCACCAATACAGAAAATAGGCTTAAGGTCATGTGCCAATGCCGCATCGACTTTCTCGGCCAACAATTCATCTGTTTCACCAAAATACGCCCGGCGTTCGGAGTGCCCCAAAATAACATATTGTGCACCTGTCGATTTTACCTGTGGAGCAGAAATCTCTCCGGTATAGGCTCCGGAAGCGGCTTGATGGATATTTTGTGCCCCAACCGATACTTTGCCTGTCGCCAAGCTGGCGATGCTATGCAAATGGATCGCCGGACTGCATACAATCACTTCTTGGTTTCCGACAACTTCGTCTTTCACCATATTGACAATTTCTGAGAACAGGCTGACACCTTGCTCATAGTCCAAATTCATTTTCCAGTTGCCTGCAACAATGTTTTTACGCATAATATTTAATTCGTTTGTTTAATAAATTCTTCCCTCATTTCTGTCGTTTGGTGATAGACCTCCTTCAGTATTTCCAAAGTCACCTCGTCTAACGCCTGTTTTTTCACGAGCGCTCTCTGGCGCATCATTTCAGCAAATTTCTCCCAAGCATAAGCGGTTTTTCCGCCCGCTGTCCACCAACAAAAATCAACCACAAATTTGGGAATAATATTTGAAATTGCAATTTGTGCACCTACACCAATTATATTTCCCGTAGTGATCGAAGAATTAATGCCACACATGGCAAAATCACCGACAAATGTTCCCACTTTCCGCTGTCCTGTACTCCTGAAATCACGTTCTTTATAGTCAAAAAGCTTTACTTCCTTCCACGTATTCAGCAAATTGGAATTGCTCGTGCCCGCCCCTAAATTACAGCCTTCTCCCAGCACTGCACAGCCCAAATAGCCGTCGTGGCCTTTGGTAGAATCAGCAAGCAACACAGCATTGTTGACCTCGCCGGCAATTGTCGAATAAGGCCCTACTGTAACATTCGGATAAATCCTGCTCCCCATCTTCACCCGCGCCCCGCGACAAACAGCCACAGGCCCTTTCAAGTAGCTCCCTTCTTCCAATAGAACATCATCATCTATATAAATGGGGCCACACGCTGTGTTGAATATGCAAGCTTCAGCCCTAACTCCTTGACCGACAAACAGGGCCTCCTTCTCCCCCAACACGGTATTGCTGGACGAAAGCGCCACAGAAGGTCTATTCTGGGTTAATAGGGCAAAATCAAACAGGATTTGCGTCCTGTTCTTCAAAAAAATATCTTCCAAATGCCTGATTTGATCACATGTTCCGGTATAGGTTGCCACCTGCAATGATCCTATTTCCACATCCTCCTGCCATTGCTCGACCTTAAAGGCCAACCATTCACCGTCTTTTTTCAAAACGGTTGACAGAGATAAATCTTTTAGGGCGGCTACCAATTCGTCATTTGGACAGACGTTCGCCCGTATCACCAAATAAGAAGACGCACCACCGGAAGGTGGTAAAAATTTAGTCTGAAGATAAGGCTCTGTACAATATCGAACGGGAACCTGGAACAGACGTTCCCATTTTTCCTGCAACGTAAGGATGCCCACACGTAAGTTCCCCACAGAACGTGTAAATGCAAAGGGCAAAAGGTGTTTGCGCCAAGCCGATCGGTCATATAAGACGATTTCCATCATACCTATCGCTAAAATAGATAAAAAAATCCCGATAAGCTTCTTATCGGGATATTCTTGTTATAAAAATCGATAACCGTAGATGAACTACTTGCTGTAACGGCTACGGAATTTGTCGATACGTCCTGCTGTATCAACCAATTTCATCTTACCAGTATAAAATGGGTGCGAAGTGTGGGAAATCTCCAGTTTCACCAATGGATATTCATTGCCATCTTCCCAAGTAATGGTTTCTTTCGTATCTACACATGATTTAGTCAAGAAAGAATAGTCATTAGACATATCTTTGAAAACAACTAACCTGTAGTTTGATGGATGCAAATCTTTTTTCATTTCTATCTTTTGATTACTATATATTCAACAATTGAGGTGCAAAGTTAATTTATATTTTTCAAAAAAGCAAAAGAATAATTATCCACATTAGAGAAAACACCTCTAAAATTATTTTAGTAAGTAGAATGCTTATCCCGAGTTCACGTTATTGACAAGCGTTTAACCGCCCCCTCCAGAGGGGGACAGGGGGACATATATGCGTACCTATATGGCATCTGATCTATAGCTTTATACTTGTGTACACACGATAGCCTCAATGAGGGGGAGCGCAGTTGGAAAGGGGAAGGTAGAATAATACATATTTGTCAACAGCAGCCCGCTTGAGGTCTATCAAACTGTATAAAGAAACCCTCCATTTGCATTATCCATAAAAACGTAAGATCCGTTTGCCTCAGGAGAGATGAAAAACAACCCATTTCTTTTTACTTTTTTTGCTACTTTTGCAATCTTCATTTAGTATAACAAAAACGCAACATGAGCACTGTATTATCCGAACAGGAACAACAACGCAGGTTAAATCTTCAAGCCATCATTGATTTGGGCATCAACCCCTATCCTGCCGATGAATTCGAAGTGAATGTAACCGCGGCCGATATTTTGGAAAATTACGAACGCGACAAACTCAACTATAAGAGCATCAGACTGGCTGGGCGCATGATGAGCCGACGCGTCATGGGAAATGCTTCTTTTATGGAGCTTCAAGACGCAACAGGACGTGTTCAAGCCTACATAAAGCGTGATGAAATCTGCCCTGGTGAAGACAAAGCACTTTATAATACGGTGTTCAAAAAACTATTGGATATTGGTGATATCCTCGGTGTGGAAGGATACGTATTTACGACCAATACAGGAGAGATTTCCATCCATGTGGAAAAACTCACCATCCTCACCAAATCCCTTCGCCCGCTTCCCATCGTGAAAGAAGCCGACGGAAAAGTGTTTGATGCATTCACCGACCCCGAGCAACGTTACCGCATGCGGTATGTTGATCTGATCGTCAATCCGCAAAATCGCGACATATTCATCAAGCGTACGCGCTTGTTTAATGCCATGCGCGAATTTTTCAACAATGCCGGATACATGGAAGTAGAGACCCCTGTATTACAGGCTATACCCGGTGGCGCGGCCGCGCGGCCTTTCATCACGCACCATAATGCGCTCGATATTCCGTTGTACCTCCGTATTGCCAATGAGCTCTATTTGAAAAGGCTGATTGTCGGCGGATTCGAAGGTGTGTATGAGTTTTCGAAAAACTTCCGCAACGAGGGGATGGATAGAACGCACAACCCCGAGTTTACCGCGATGGAAATCTATGTAGCCTATAAAGACTATAATTGGATGATGAACTTCACCGAACGTTTGCTGGAACACTGTGCCATTGCTGTAAATGGTACCACTAAAGCAACTTTTGGCGAACATGGGATAGATTTCAAAGCCCCCTATCCACGGGTGACCATGACCGAAGCCATACAGCATTTCACAGGGTTTGACATCAGCGGAAAATCAGAAGACGAAATTCGCGAAGCTGCCAAAGGAATGGGCATCGGCGTGGATGACACCATGGGCAAGGGCAAATTAATTGATGAGATTTTTGGCGAAAAATGTGAAGGAAATTTCATTCAGCCCACATTTATCACCGATTATCCCATCGAGATGTCGCCCCTAACAAAGAAACATCGCGATAATCCGGAACTGACCGAGCGCTTCGAGCTGATGGTATGCGGTAAAGAGATTGCGAATGCCTATTCGGAGCTCAACGACCCTATCGATCAACGTGAGCGTTTTGAACATCAACTTCGTCTGTCCGAAAAAGGCGATGATGAAGCCATGTTTATCGATCAGGATTTTTTACGGGCATTGGAATACGGTATGCCTCCTACTTCGGGCTTAGGCATCGGAATGGACCGTTTAATCATGTTTTTGACGAACAATGCTTCTATTCAGGAAGTCCTGTTTTTCCCGCAAATGCGTCCCGAGAAAAAAGAAGTCGTTGTGGAACTAACGGAAGAAGAAAAAACCATTTTGGCACTCTTGAACGAAGAAGCCAAGTCGCTGAACGCTGTAAAGGAAGCTTCTGGGTTAAGCGGCAAAAAATGGGACATCGCCAGCAAAAGCCTGCGCCAACGGGATTTAATTGATATTGCGGTTGAAGGCGAAAATAAGTTTATTTCTAAAAAATAGCAATCACCTTTCTGTAAAGGATAAATCCAGCCAACAAAACCCCTTCCATCCCGGTTTCGTTGGCTGGATTTTATTTTTTGGCAAAAAACACCTAATTTAGGATAGGTAATTTCTGTCCAACAACCAGCATATGAAAATTAAGCCTGTCATTTATCTCCTTATCATAACGGTGCTTGCTAGCTTCAAGCCTTTGCATAGGTCCGGCCCCGTCGAATCATTCCATTCCCTTTCCGAAAAATACCCCGATGACATTGGCATCGAGCAAGATCCGGACGTACTCTTTGTAGAGAAGTTTGACGACGGCATGTCCAATATCTTGGCGCGGTATACAGACGTATTGAATCGTGAGGGCATGAGCCTTGACACACAAGATGTCCCTGCTAAAGGCGCTGTTGCCCTTAAAATGACAAATCAGGGTGGGGAAAACGATGGCGGCCATTTATTCAAACAATTTGACCCGGGATTTGACAGCACGATTTATATCCGATATTATGTCAAATATCCATTGAGCTCAAAGGGGTATATCCATCACGAATCCGTGTGGATCGGGGGCTACCATCCTGCCACTCCCTACCCAAGCCCAAAAGCGGGAACCTGTGGTTTGGGAGATAAACGAATTTCAATCGCTTATGAGCCCATCAATGAGGAGAATATGGACACCTATCTCTATTGGGGCGACATGAGGGCTGGCGCACGGGGAAAATGCTATGGCAACGACATGGTCAATGGTCACCCCCAAGCCAAAATGAAATGGGATGAGTGGATATGTGTGGAATTGATGATAAAGCTCAATTATCCCGCAACGCTGTATAATGGGGAGCTAAAGGTTTGGCAAGATGGTGTAGAAGTGGGGCATTGGGGACATGGTTTTCCCAATGGCAGATGGGATGCAGACTCTTGGTTCAACGATCCCAAAGGACAACCTTTTGAAGGATTCCGATGGAGAACGCACGAAAAACTGAACCTCAATTATATTTGGATTGAATTTTATGACGACACTACACCTCCTGGACAGTCACATCACATCAAATTCTCCAATCTTGTCATTTCCAAAAAATACATCGGACCAATCCATAAAATCTAATAGAAACATCCTCTGGGTTAACATATTGCAAACATAAAATTAACATTTATTTCACATCCTGAGCCCCCACTATCTCAAAATTATTTCGCTATATTTAACTCAACGAACAAATGCTGCGCCACGAAGTTAAAAAAGCATCAATTGGTGTATAGGTTCAAGAGAAGATGATAAGAAAATACATCCCCCGTGATATCAGCTGGCTGCGTTTTAATGAGCGCGTGCTGCAAGAGGCGGCAGACGAAAGCGTCCCCCTTTCCGAACGCATCAAGTTTTTGGGTATATTCTCCAACAACATGGATGAATTTTTTCGCGTTCGGGTAGCCGGTTTGAAAAGAGCCCTCCTCGTTGATGAAAAAGAGGCCAAACAGATATTCTTTGAAAAGCCGCAACTTATTCTCGATGAAGTAAACGAACAAGTCATCACCCTGCAAAAAAAGTTTGACCACATCTGGCACAAAATACAGAAACAGATGGCCAAACAAAAGGTGTTCATCCGGACAGCCACACAACTGGACGCCAAACAGCAGAAATTTATCGACCATTATTTTGAGGAAATTGTCGAACCGCATGTCATTCCCCTCATGCTCGACGAAACACAGAACATGCCTTATATGCGGGACAAAAGCCTGTATTTAGGTATCGCCATGCGGAAAACAGACAAACCAGACGAACCGAAATTTGCTGTTATCGAGAACCCGAGCAAGCAGGTTGGCCGATTTGTTATCCTTCCGGCGCCGAAACACGAAAAACATGTTATCCTATTGGAAGATATCATCAAATTTAAGCTTCCCTATATCTTTTCCTACTTCGGATACGACATGTACAGTGCACACGCTTTCAAGATCACCAAAGATGCCGAATTCGACCTGGACAGCGATGTCAATACCTCGTTGGTAGAAAAAATTGCAAAAGGCATCAAAAACCGCCGCAAGGGCAAACCTACGCGTTTTGTGTTCGACAAAGACATGGATCCTTTTTTGGTAGAGCTCTTGAAAAAGAAATTAAACCTTTCCAAGAAAGACAGCATCATTCCGGGGCAAAAAATCCATAATTTCAAGCATTTCATGGATTTTCCAAAAGTGTTTAAGTCCGAGCACCCTCCCGCAGAGCGTGATTCATTCGATCATCCGGATTTCGATGGCAAACAGCGCATTTCTGACGTCATCGTCAAAAAGGACGTGTTGCTATCCTTTCCTTACCATACTTTTCATCCCCTTGTCAACCTTTTGCGCGAGGCCGCAATAGACCCTGATGTAAAGTCGATCTATATCACCATTTATCGCATGGCCGAAAATTCCAAGATAGCCAATGCTTTGGTTAATGCTTCGCGAAACGGCAAAGAAGTGACGGTCATGCTGGAGTTGCGTGCGCGCTTTGACGAGGAACAAAACCTCCATTGGAAAGAGCGTTTTGAAATGGAAGGCATTACCGTGCTGCTGGGCATTCCCGACAAAAAAGTACACGCAAAACTCTGTATTATCAAAAAACGTGTTCAGAAAAAGACCATCCAATATGGTTTCGTGAGCACCGGAAATTTCAACGAGAAAACGGCCAGAATATATGGCGACTATTGCTTGATGACCAGCAACCGTGTCGTTATGGCCGACATCAACAAGATATTCAAGGCTTTGCGAAAGCCCAACACAGATATTTTCCAGAGCCCTCCATCATGCAAGAACCTATTGGTCTGCCCTACCGATATGCAAAAGGCCATCTTAGAGTTGGTGGATCTGGAAATCGCAGAAGCACAGGCCGGACGAAAGGCCCACATGATTATCAAAATAAATTCCCTAAGCGACAAGCTGCTCATCAAAAAACTCTATGAAGCTGCTTCGGCAGGTGTCAAGGTTGACATGATTGTGAGGGGAATCTACTGTGCCGTAAATCAAAAGCATTTCAAGCAACCCATCCATGCCATTAGCATCATTGACGAGTATTTGGAGCATGCACGCGTCATGTACTTTCATGCAGGAGGGAAAGAATTGGTGTATATCTCTTCTGCCGATTGGATGACGCGCAACATGGACCATCGCGTAGAGACGGCCATCCGCATCATCGATAAAAAGATAAAAAGCGAACTCATCGACATGCTTCACATCCAACTAAAGGACAATGTAAAAGCCCGCATCCTCGACAATAATCTGAGCAACCATTATGTCAGCAATGACGAGGATCCCTGGCGATCGCAGGTAGAGCTTTATAAGTATTTGAAGCATAAAAAGATCCAATAGGATCTTTTTATGCTTTATGAAAATGCTATATCACAATATTAATAATCTTGCCCTTCACAAAAATAACCTTCTTAACCGGTTTACCATCCAAATACCGTTGTACATCCGCATTGGCCAATACCGTCTCTTCTACGGCTTTAGACTCCAGATCCAATGCCAGAGACAGATTCATTTTCATCTTACCGTTGATGGAAACCGGATAAGCAAACTCCGATTCCACCAAGTAGTCCGGATTGAACGCAGGATAAGGGGCATAAGAAATTGTACCCGGTTCATTACCCAGCAATGCCCAAAGTTCTTCCGTAATATGTGGGGCATAGGGCTGCAGTACCACAATCAGATCTTGCAGGATTTTACGCTTGTTGCATTTTAAATCCGTCAGCTCATTCACGCAAATCATAAAAGCCGATACAGAAGTGTTGAACGAGAAGCGCTCGATGTCTTCTTCTACTTTTTTAATAATCTTATGCAGTGCCTTGTATGCCGCTTTTGTCGGTTCTTCATCAGAGACGGCAAAATTTCCTGTGGCATCATGGAACAGGCGCCACACCTTACGCAAAAATTTATATACGCCTTCAATACCATTTGTGTTCCAAGGTTTTGCCTGTTCAAGAGGGCCTAAAAACATTTCATACAAACGAAGGGTATCTGCGCCGTATTGCTCAATGATGTCATCGGGATTCACCACGTTGAATTTCGATTTGGACATCTTTTCCACCTCTGTTCCACAGATGTATTTTCCGTCTTCCAAAATAAATGTGGCATCTGCAAAGTCAGGTCGAAACGATTTAAACTTTTCTGTGTTCAACACATCATTGTGCACAATGTTTACATCCACGTGCAGCGGGATGGTGTTATACTGCTCTTTCAGACCTAAAGAAACAAACGTATTCGTTCCCTTTCCCT
Source organism: Sphingobacterium wenxiniae (assembly GCA_040394995.1). Classification (GTDB taxonomy): domain Bacteria; phylum Bacteroidota; class Bacteroidia; order Sphingobacteriales; family Sphingobacteriaceae; genus Sphingobacterium; species Sphingobacterium wenxiniae_A. Next base: position 6,520 of record JBEBRE010000025.1, on the reverse strand, counting down.
CGTTGTCCAAAACGCGGTAGACAAAATTCGATCGTCCTTGGATCATTCCTTGGTTAATCAGTTTTTTGAAAGGTTCTTCTTCGTTGTGGTAGCCCAGATCCTTCAGTGCCTTATTCCAAAAGCGCGAGTACAGCAAATGACCCGTAGCATGCTCAGAACCACCGATATATAAATCCACGGCTTTCCAATAGTCGACTGCTTCTTTCGACACAAATGTGTCCTCGTTTTTGGGATCCATGTAGCGGAACCAGTACCAGGAAGAGCCCGCCCATCCCGGCATGGTGCTCAATTCATATTCATATTGATCCTGGTATTTCCATCCCTCTGCGCGTCCTAAGGGCGGCTCACCTGTTTCCGTAGGCAAATATTTGTCGATCTCAGGCAGCAATAACGGCAATTCCTCCTCCTTCATCAGGTAAGGCAAGCCGTTTTTGAAATAAACCGGCACGGGTTCGCCCCAATAGCGCTGACGGCCAAAAATGGCGTCGCGCATACGGAAATTCACCTTGGCTTTCCCCAGCCCCAATTCTTCCAAACGTTCGATTAAGGCCGGGACGGCGTCTGCATACGTCATGCCGTTGATAAAATCCGAGTTGATATAGCGACCGTCTTTGTTCGGGTCGGCCGTCTCCGATATATCCTGCGTATCCGAAATCGGAATAATTGGCAAGTTAAAGTGCTTGGCAAACAGGTAGTCACGCTGATCACCCGACGGAACGGCCATCACCGCACCGGTCCCGTAGCCTGCCAATACATAGTCGGCTATCCAAATAGGGATGTGCTCCCCCGTTAACGGATGTACAGCGTAAGAACCCGTAAAAGCACCGGACACGGTTTTGGTGTCTGTCATCCTATCCAATTCTGACTTTTTAGCAGTCTTTTCCTTATAAGCTTCGATCGCATCTTTCTGCGCTTCTGTGGTTAATACATCCACCAGCTCATGTTCGGGTGCCAGAACTATAAAAGATACGCCGAAGATGGTGTCGACTCTTGTTGTGAATACCCTCACCCCCAACCCCTCTCCCGTGGAGAGGGTTGGGGTGAGGATATTAAAGGTAATTTCAGCCCCTACCGACTTCCCGATCCAATTGCGCTGCATTTCCACTAAAGGTTCTGGCCAGTCGATGGTATCCAAGCCACGCAATAGACGATCGGCATATGCAGTGATACGCATAGACCACTGCATCATTTTCTTTTGCTCGACAGGATAGCCTCCACGTTCAGAAACACCGTTGATCACTTCATCGTTTGCCAGCACTGTTCCCAATGCCGCGCACCAGTTCACCGTGCTTTCCCGCAGATAGGCCAATCGATATTTCAACAGTTCTCTTTGTTGTTCTTCTTCTGAAAAAGCTTTCCATTCTTCGGCAGAAAAATGGAATACATCCTCATCACAATAAGCCGAAACACCCTGAGAACCTGATGTATTAAAATGATTAATTAACGTATCTATTGATTCAGCTCGATCGCTGTCCTTGTTATACCATGCGTCAAACAGCTTCATGAATATCCATTGTGTCCATTTATAGTAATCCGGACTGGATGTACGCACCTCACGCGACCAATCGTAAGAAAAACCGATATTATCCAATTGCTCACGATAGCGCTTGATATTCACGTCAGTGGTAATGGCCGGGTGCTGCCCGGTTTGGATGGCATATTGCTCTGCCGGCAAACCAAAGGAATCATAACCCATGGGATGCAGCACGTTGAATCCTTTTAATCGTTTATACCTGGAAAAAATATCGGAGGCAATATAGCCCAGTGGATGCCCTACATGCAGTCCTGCACCTGATGGATAAGGAAACATGTCCAATACGTAATATTTGGGCTTTTCCGTATTCTCCGAAGGTTTGAACGTTCCGTTTTCGGACCAAAACCGTTGCCATTTCTTTTCTAAAGATCGATGATTGTATTCCATTTCTTTCTGTAACGAAAATTATATAAGAGTTGCGAAATTAGCTATTTTACGGCAAATAAGACACAAAAGTTTCATAATTAAACAATAAATCACCATACTGCGCTGTTTATTGTTTAAACGAAAGGCACGTTTTCATGGAAGATATGGCTCAAAAAAACAAATTATTCTGATGAAAACATTTATTAAATGCGCATTATTGCGTACTTTCGCACAAGAAATATAACAAAACTATTATATGTCGGTTCACGAAGAAGGTTCGCCAAGAAAAAAAACAAAGTCAGTTTATGTTTCCACCGTCATCAGTATTGCTTTGGTGCTGTTAATGACCGGTTTACTTGGGTTAATTCTGGTACATGCCAAAAATTTATCGAAGTATGTCAAGGAGAACATTGTTCTCAACATCATCGTCAACGACAATGTCAACGAAGGCGATGTCTTGGCCATGCAAAAGGACCTGGAAAAAGACCCCTATGTATTGCGTACGGAATATATCAGCAAGGAGTTGGCCGCCAAGAATCTTAAAGAGGATTTAGGCGAGGATTTTGTCGAGTATCTGGGCCATAACCCGCTCCTACCTTCTATCGACGTCTATTTGAAAGAGCAATATGCCAATACGGACAGCATACAGACATTTATCCAAAAAGCATCCAAGAACAGCCGCGTAAAGGAAATTGTGTACCAGGAGTCGTTGATTGACATGGTGAACAAAAACATCCGCATTATTGGGATGGTGGTATTGGCTTTTACGGTTGTATTGTTGATCATCGCAGTGGCCTTAATCAACAACACCATACGGTTAGCTATCTATTCGCAACGTTTCCTAATCAAGAGCATGCAATTAATCGGTGCCACCAAAAACTTTATCCGTAAGCCCTATATCATGTACGGCATTTTTCACGGGCTATTGGGCGCATTGATTGCTATCCTGTTGTTGATTTTCACATTGCAGTTTGCCCAAAAGCAAATTCCGGATCTGGTCTTTCTACGCAATTGGTCTGAATTTGCCGCTATTTTCCTGATTGTAGTTGTGTTAGGCATCATCATTTCGGGATTGAGCACCTATTTTGCCGTTACCAAATACCTACGGGCCAAATCACACAGTTTGTATAGATAATAGTTAGATTTTAGATATTAAGATGTGAGATTTTAGAGTCTCGCTTTTACAAATAGAGGAACAAAGGACGAAAGAAAATCAGTCTTTACTCTTTGTTCTTTGCTCCTTAAAAAGACAAAAATTATGTCAGAAAAAAAACAATATAACACTTCCAACGCAAAGGCATCTTTTCCCTTTGAGAAAATCAACTATCAGCTTTTTATTGCCAGCATCGTCGTCGTATGCATAGGCTTTATCCTGATGATGGGCACAGAAGACATTTACAGCTTTACGAAAATAACATTAGCACCATTAGTCGTCGTCCTTGGTTTCGCCTTAGGATTTGTAGCCATTTTGTATAAACCGAAGAAGAAAAATACCAAAGCATAATGACCTATTTTCAGGCGATTGTACTGGCCATCATCGAAGGCCTTACCGAGTTTTTGCCCGTTTCATCCACCGGGCATATGATTATCGGGACAGCTTTAATGGGGATGGACCCCTCTCCTTTTGTCAAGCTGTTCACCATCGTGATCCAGTTGGGCACCATCCTTTCCGTATTGGTGCTTTACTACAAACGGTTCTTTAAATCCTTGGATTTTTATTACAAGTTGGCAGTAGCCGCTGTTCCGGCTTCCATCTTGGGCTTGTTGCTGAATGATTTTATCGATTCGTTGCTCGAGAGCCCGTTGATGGTGGCTGTGATGTTGGTCATCGGCGGGGTGATTTTGCTGTTTGTAGACAAATGGTTCAATAAGCCAACCCTAGATAACTCCGATGACATTTCATACAAACAATCGTTTATCATCGGGTTGTACCAATGTCTGGCCTTGATTCCCGGCACCTCCCGCTCGGCAAGTACCATTGTGGGGGGAATGACCCAAAACCTGACGCGTAAGGCTGCCGCAGAGTTCTCTTTCTTCCTTGCCATTCCCATGATGCTGGGCGCTTCTCTCGTTAAGCTGTATAAGTTTTTGAAAGAGGGACATACCTTCACAGGCGAAGAAATCAATTTGCTTATCGTTGGCAATGTAGTCGGTTTTATTGTAGCGATTATCGCCATCAAAACATTTATCAATGTATTGACCAAGTATGGCTTCAAAGCCTTTGGTTGGTATAGAATCGTGGTCGGATTGGTGATTATTGGACTTTTATTAAGCGGACACAGTCTGCAGATTATATAATGACAGCATTAGAAGAAACCCCCTCTTCTCCCTTCCATTTTGCCGAAGGCGAAGTTCTTTTGGTAGACAAACCACTGGAGTGGACAAGTTTTGACGTGGTCGGAAAGCTCCGCAACACCATGAAGCCCCTCAAGCTGAAAGTGGGACATGCCGGTACATTGGATCCCTTGGCCACGGGATTGCTGATTATCTGCACCGGAAAATTCACCAAAAAAATAGATACTTTCCAAGCAGCGGATAAAGAATATACCGGAACCATCACGCTTGGTGCGACCACACCTTCCTATGACCTGGAGACCGCGATAGATGAGATTTTCGACTACTCCCACATCACAGAAGAAAGTATTTTGGCCGCAGCCAAGCAGTTTGAAGGCGAATTGGAACAATATCCGCCTATACATTCGGCTATACAAATCAACGGAGAACGGGCTTATGAAAAGGCTCGCCGGGGAGAGGAAGTGGCTCTGAAATCCCGAAAAGTAACCATCAGCAGTTTTAACATCGAAAAAATAGAATTGCCCGCTGTACATTTCCGCATCCAATGTTCCAAAGGCACTTATATCCGCTCCATTGCACACGATTTTGGCAAAGCCTTGGGCATAGGTGCCCACCTGAGCGCATTGCGCAGGACAAAAAGCGGCACGTTCCATGTTGACGATGCTTGGAATTTGCAGGAATTAATCGAAAAAATTAAATTACACAAAACGTCGGTACAACAACATTAAGCCTAAAAGAACGTATGAAAATATATAGAAGCTTAGATGAGTTTGAAACTTTATCCAATGCTGTCGTCACCATTGGCACGTTTGACGGTGTACATATAGGCCATCAAAAGATACTGTCCAAATTAAAGGAATGCGCCGAAAAAACAAAGGGTGAAAGTGTTTTGCTGACTTTCTACCCCCACCCCCGCCTGATCATCAACCCCGACGACGACAGCCTGCGCCTCATTAACGATATCGAGGAAAAGGCACACCGATTGGCAATAGCAGGCATTGATCATTTAATCATCACACCTTTCACACGTGATTTTTCCAATCAAAGTCCCGAAGAGTATATCAGCAATGTATTGGTTGGCAAGTTAGGCACTAAGCACATTGTCATCGGATACGACCATCACTTTGGCAAAGACCGCTTGGGTACCATTAAGGACTTATTGCATTTTGCGGGAATATTTGACTACGTTGTGGAACAAATCCCCGAACAGGACATCGAAGATGTAGCCGTATCTTCCACGCGCGTGCGGGAATCGCTGATAAAAGGAGATATCGAGACAGCCAACAAGTATTTGGGATACCCTTTTGAATTGACTGGTACCATTATCCGGGGTGACCAGATCGGCCGGGAAATCGGATTCCCAACCGCAAACCTGAACGTTCACGAATCGCATAAACTTATTCCGGCCTATGGGATTTATGCCGTAGAGGCCGAGATCTATCCCGGCATGCCAACCATCCGTACCGGAGATTACAGCCATCCACAACCCGAAAGAGTGGCCAAGGGAATGGCCTATATTGGTACGAGACCTACGATTGACGGCATGAACCGCAAAATCGAGATCAATCTTTTGGACTTCAAGGATGATATTTACAAGAAGACCCTGCGGGTGAAGTTCCTGAAATTTATCCGTCACGATCAATGGTTTGAATCGCTGGATACCATGAAAGAACAAATCAAAAAAGACGAAATCGAGATACGCAAATACTTTGATCAAAAGGATTAGGTGTCTGTCTCTATATCATCTCTATTATAGTAACCCGTTGTGCATTTTGATACAGAAGTGCCTCTATTGTGATGCTGAGGCTTGCCGAAGCATCTAAAGTCTTGTTAAGATATGATTTTTAGATCGTTATTCATTCGTGTTTGCTTTTTATGGCATGAATGATTGCTTCACAATTCCTATCGTCAGGATGACAAAATAGAGCTTATAATGCACAACGGGTTATAGTAGATCCCTCCTATCGGAATGACAAATTAAACGCCAAGGCAAAAACAGGTCGCCCTGTCTATCTTGTCGGGTTAACCGCCTGCTCCGATTTTCCGGTAGACATCTATTGTAGCCCCTTCCGTAGCCCAGGGCTGTTGCGTTCTGTATTCATCACTCCAATTCTGTGATAATGTTGCGAATCCCGATTATCGGGACAGGCTCTACGGCTCGCTTTACTTGCTTTATACCATTATATCTACAAAAATCTTGCTCCTACGGAGCATTTAACACTGAAATCTTTAAGATAATCCCGTAGGGATTACATATTTGTAGAAAAAACAGGAAATAATACATACTGCGCCGTAGGTGCAGGACATATCTGCCTGCAGTAGGCA
>JBEBRE010000024.1:0-30540 GCA_040394995.1 Sphingobacterium wenxiniae | reverse complement strand
TGCCCACCGTAGGACGTTGTCCCCCTCTCCGAGCAGGGCTGTTGTGTTCTATGTTCTGCATTCCGATTTTCATCGGAACAGGCTCTACGGCGCAGTATGTATTGTTTGCTATTTTTTCTACAAATGTTCAATCTCCCGACAAGTCGGGACTGGCTCTACGGGATTTTTCCAAGATTTCAGCAATAAATACTCCGTAGGAGTAAAAGGTTTGTAGATATAACGGCATAAAATAAGTGAAGCGAGCCGTAGAGCCTGTCCCGATAATCGGGATTCGCAACATTATCACAAAATTGCGACATTGAATGCAAAACACAACAGCCCTGCTCCAGAGGGGGATACCTTCCATATCTCCTATATAAGCAAGATGATAGTTGTAAAGAAACCTACGTACCCAATGCAACTGTCCAGCAGGTGCTTCGCTAACGTTTCAAAGAGCAGGATTGCAGCATACTGACATTCAAAACCTTTCCAAGCCGAGTAAACAGGTTTATTCCTGATCTAAAAGAGCCAGTTGGGAGATCATTTCCAGCACAGCTCCTTCGTGCAAAATCTCCCATTTATTTTCAACGGTTGTACCCCAAAAATTTGTATTGATCAAATGGGTACTTTTATTACGGGCAGGAGAAAGCCATGCATGCAACAAGGTATCTTCATAGGAATTAAGGTATGTCCTATTATGGTCAATCCTATATAACTCCATGAAGCCGCGCATCATAATAGCCTGAAACCAAACGTGCCCTGGCTCTAGGATATAAAATGATTTGTGCAACACGTAGGATCGAAAAGGAACGAACCATTTAGCATATGCTGCTTTTGCCATCTGTTGCGCATCCTGTAAATAAGACGCATCATTTGTAAATTTGTACAGCAAAGCGGCAACCTGCATGGGTTGTCCGGTATTATAGCTATATTTTTCTTTCGCAACGACGATAGGCGAATTAGGGTCGTTTTCGTCTGATAAGCGAGCGTTATCCCAAAACAAATAGTCAGCGGGATCCTGCAATATGTTTTTGCCCCACGTATACCATTTTTTCGCTTGTTCCAAATACGCACTTTCGTTTGTGATTTCATATAGCTTCAACGCCAGTACAGCTGCCGGAAACGTGGAGCACGTATGCTTCGATTTCAGGCCCTCTTTCCAATATACCCCTCCGCCCATTACATCGTCAGATCCCGAGAGGACAAAATTCCATACAATTTTGGCCCGATCTAAGTATTTTTGATCCTTGGTCAGAACATATAACTTTGCCATATCTATGCCTACCCAAATATTATCATCGTAAAAGCGTTCATCACCATCACCCGGATATACGGCATAGGCTTCGGGGCCGCCGTTTCTGGTATTCCTAAATTTATCTATGCCCACCAGTAATCTATTGTCATACAGGTTTTCGATTTGTTGCTTGAATTTAGGTAATGTCCATGTCGCTTCTTTAAATGCGGTGTAGCCAGAGAAGGCACCTCCGTGGCCCCAAATCACCGCTGCTCCATCCCAATAACCATCGCTTTGGGGATAAGTGGAACTCCAGATGTCGCGCGCTTTACCATCGAGGTATAGCTTTACCAAGGCTTTCATAAGGGTATCTGCCCTATTCACCCATGGGGACACCGCCGTGCCCTCGATACTAGCCAATACCTTTTCCGAACGGAATCCTGCTTTATTGATGGCCGTCACCGCAAAAACATAATTATATGGATTTTCCAACGCGATCACATAGGAACCACTTTGCCCCGCCTTGGCATCTAATAGCACGATGGTTTTCAATCCCTCTCCATTTGAATGCTCGTAAGCGATCTCTACACGATCTAAATACGTATCTTCCGGATTGACCCACATTAAAGTAACCTTATCACCGGAAGTGGAAAGACCGGCCATGAGCGTATTGACCGCATCCACATGTGTCGGAATCTCCTCGCCAACATATCCAGTTTCCTTATCTTTTCCGCATGAGCAGAGTAGCATGGCAATGCACACCAAAACAGTAAAACAAAGATTAAAGCCTTTTTTCATAATAAACGTGATTTACAAATTGCTAAAATGTACATTGAATGTTAGTAAAGAGATTCTTGTCGACGGCAACGGGTAAGTAGTTTCCGTTCTTTGTTGCATCCGACAAAATGAGATTACTTTCATAAGCGCCGCCATTAATATCTTGAATATAATCGGTAGAAGCATCTGCGGAAAAATCCCAATGTGCCAATAATCCCTGCCGGTCGGCGCTATTCAAAGAACACATATTATTACGGATTTGGGCTTCGGTGCGTGCCACGGACCATACTCTAACGTCTGATACTGTTCCGCGTATGACACGCCAATCTTGTCCATTGGCGCGTCCAACGACAAATCTATTTCCATCATTGCTCTGTGTTAGGTCTATACTACTATGTGTTTCCTCATTCCGACGTACAATCAACGGATCTTCTTTCCCATTGATAAACAGCTTATATTTTTTGGATACTTCCGATTGGTTACAATCCACCACCAATGCCAGATGCAACCACTCGTTCAACGGGAAACTGCTGCTACTTTCCAACATAATTCGATCGCCTAATCCGGCAATTTCTATAGGATGGGTGTCCCGGTAATCATCGTTCTTGCCACGCACAATCAGCCGGCCTTCCAACCCCATAAAGGTTTGAAGCCCACGGTAGCCTTGCATACGGCAGGTCATCTCGAATGTAGCTTGCTTAAGGTTGCGGATGGATTTGTCCACCACGGCAATTGCATTAAAATTCGTATGCGCGAAGTATCGGTCACTAAAGCTGAAAGCCTGTTTTTCACCACCTACTTCCACTTCCAGCGTAGATGACGTACCGCGCTTGTCCTTCATTGTCAATGTCGTCTTTCCCCTATTTTTTGCCCTCAAGTGAAGTTGATTACCGACGATTTGAGCCTCCACGACAGGACTCGACATCGCCTCGATATGGTAGGGCCTTTCCCCTCCCCGTATTTCTACAACATCCAACGCTTGAATCTGGGACAACTGTACAATCTGCTTATCCAATGTAAACGGCGCATAGCTCGATATGGAAACCTTCAGTTGCGCGCGGCTATCTGCCGCATCAAAAACGTAAACAACCGCTTCGGCATCACCCTGAATAGATGGTGCTTTTACGGTAATCTGGTCATTGGAGACAGAGGCCTGCAATATGGCCGGATTGGAAGAGGTCACGCGGTAGCCTTGGTTTCCGGAAACAATCTTCACCTTCACCTCCTCTCCCGGCTTTAACCATACCTCCTCTTTTTCGATGGTGAGATCCTGGATAGCCTGGCTATCTTTTTCACAAGAACTAAAGAAAATCAGTCCTGTCAAAAGCATAAAAAATGGTAATACTTGTCTTTTCATATTCGTTTGTTAGCGTATCATAAACAGGTAGCATGTGATTCGTTTCCCTGAAAGGAAAAACGTTTTAGCTAAGATAAAAAAAGAATAGAAAGAATAAAAAAAGATTTGGAATAATCTTTACACATATACTTCATTTCATATATATCTCCATCTTTACAAAAACTAGTTTATTGCTTTTTTCATTTTTCTGCTTGTTAATTCAAAATCCATTTCTATATTTGTAGTGTATTAATATACTAATACACTAAACTATAAGATATGATAGCGATTAATAATCTTTCCTTCCACTACAAAAAAGATATGACCATCTTTGACCATATCAGCACGACCATGGCACCAGGCCATATCTATGGACTTTTAGGCCTAAACGGTATCGGTAAAACCACCTTACTAAAACTCCTTTGCGGCTTGCTGTTTCCGAAAGGCGGCTCAATAAAAGTGAATGACTTCACGCCTTCGGACAGGCGGGTCGACTTCCTATCGGACATTTACTTTGTGACGGATGAAGTCGATTTGCCCAATTGGAGCATTGCCAACTTTTTGGATATTTACAGCCCGTTATACCCCAAGTTTGACCAGAAATATTTTGATGATATTTTAACGTCCTTTCAGGTTGATAGTCGGGAGAACATCAAAGCACTCTCCTACGGCCAGCGGAAGAAAGTAAATATTGCTTTTGCCTTAGCCACAAACACAAGCCTACTGCTGATGGACGAACCCACAAACGGCTTGGACATTCCATCTAAAACACAATTCCGCAAAATCATTGCTAAACATGTTTCGGATGATAAGACCATTGTTATCTCCACCCATCAAATCCGGGATATCCATCATCTGATCGACCATCTTTTGATCTTGCAAAAGCATCAGCTGATCTTAGATGCATCGATTTATGAATTAAGCAAGGTCATCAAGTTCCAACAAGGAGATTTCCAAGAGGCGCTATACTCAGAAGCCGGTTTAAGCGGCAATACCAATATATTGCTCAACACTGATCATGAAGAAACACCTTTTGACATTGAACTGTTTTTTAATGCCCTATCGAATAATCCAGATTTACTGAACAAACTATCTCATTTTAAAACGACTGACCATGCATAAACATCTCCACATAAAACGATTATCTCTGGCTATACGAGAGCTTTGGCAAATGAACAGATTGCTGATTGTGTCTATCCCCTTTGTGATGCTTTTGTCTTTCGCGTTATATTATCTGTGGCCGGATAGCGTATTTTACAATAAACTGTTTGCGCCCGATAATTTCCCTACACCTGATTCGTGGATACAGACCCTATTGAGCAAAAATTTTGGAGAAAAAGTATTTATTTTGGTACTTGTTCCCCTGTATCTCGTGCTCTGCACAAAGCCCTATTTGGACAAGCTCAACAAATCCGAACGAGCCAACCTCATGCCAATTACTCACATAGAGCGAACCATCACCTTGACACTATATGGCATCGGCATTGCCTGTTTCACGTTTGCCTGTTTTGTCCTTTACGATTATGTGCTGACTTCTTGGTTCAGAAGTCTCTATTACGAAGACACTATCGCTTATTTAGAACGTCAAGGTGACCTTTATCCGACCCTATATCAAAACTCGATATTTTTCACCATACCTTTTTCCAAGGTAATTGTTGGATTCTTTATTATTATACTATTGTTATTGCCCCTATATTTTCTCTCGTTGGTCTTTTTCAAAAAATACAGCTTTTTGTTGTTCATAGGGGTCTTGTCAGGTATTATCGTTTTCATCGTTTTTGTTCTTCGAAAATGGTTAATGTCTATTGAGAGCCCCGGGGTTTTAGTTCCTTTGGAAGAAACTTTACCACAGATATTGCATATCTTATTGGTCTTCGTTTACTGGAGCTTAGCATTGGGTACATTTTATTATAAACTCAAAGAAAAGGAGATATAGATATGCAGTTTAAAGGAGAAAAAGCCATCTATATACAGATCACCGAGTTTGTGATGGAAAAAATCTTAAAGGATGATTGGCAGGCCGATGGCAAAATCCCTTCGGTACGCGATTTAGGAAGCGAATTGGAGGTAAATCCCAACACCGTGATGCGGGCCTATGATATATTGCAACAACAGGAAATCATTTACAACAAGCGCGGATTGGGCTTTTTTGTGGCCAATGATGCCCAACGTATCATCAGCTCGTTGCGCAAAAAGCAATTTATCGATGTAGAATTACCGCAGTTTTTCAATACGATAAACCTGCTCGGCATATCCATGGAAGAAATCAACACCTATTATCTAAAACAGCAATAACATGAAAACATCACATATATTATTCGCATTGACCATTTTGGCAGCAACCTTGGGTATTCTCTTTCAAGAAAACCTGAGCTCCATAAAAATGACGCACGAAAACCAGCCGACAAATACCCTGTCAAAACTGTGGTTGAAAATGTACGATCTGAAAGTGACAGACTCACTCTCAAAACCCATCAAGTACATAAAAGTGTTCGGCAACGGTGCAAACACGTACCTTTATCTGCAAAAAGTTAATCAGCCCTCCCTGTTCAGCACATATCCACAGAGTTATACATACCGACTAAATGGGGATACATTACTACTGCACATCCAAAAAAGCTATGCCAACATTCATTTAAACCAAACCGCCCCCATCGAACAGATCGCTATACATAGGGGATCTCTAACCTTAACCGGATTGATGCAGGACAGCATTTCGCTCTTGGCAACACAAAACAGCCAACTGGAATTAGGTAATAGATGGCAACGAGAAGAATCCGACAGCATTTCTCATGTATATATTCGCATCTTGGGTCAATCCAAAGTGAATTTGAGCGATGTGAAGATGAAAACTATTGCAGCCGTTGTGGATAATTCCATGTTAAATTATGAAACCAACGCCCAAGCAGATTCTCTCAACGTTATTTTAAAAGGCAAAAGCTCGGTGGTATCCAACGACCGGGATGCTGTGAACCAAATCAAAAATCTTATGGTTTCGGGCGACAGACAACACTTCAAAAAGGAGTTTGCCGGAAAGGGCGTACATTTGATTTCAGAGTAAACAAAAAACATACGATGACGAATGGACGAATGCATGGATATTTATCTTTATTTGTGCATTCGTGGCATTTAAACAAAAAATTACGTATTTTGCTGTTCGATAACAATAAGGTAAGGAATGGCTTTTGTAGATTATTATAACATACTCGGTGTCGATAAAAATGCCTCACAAGATGATATCAAGAAGGCATACCGCAAGCTGGCCCGAAAATATCACCCGGACATGAATCCAGGGGATGAAAGTGCCAAAAAGAAATTTCAGGAACTGAATGAAGCCAACGAAGTGCTGACCGATCCCGAGAAAAGAAAGAAGTACGACCAATACGGTGAGCATTGGAAACACGGCGAAGCCTACGAACAAGCACAACAGCAACAACAAAGCCGTGGTGCAGGCGCATCGGGCAATCCGTTTGAAGGATACGATTTTAATTATTCCGGCAACTACGATACTGGTGAGTTTTCCGATTTCTTTGAACAGATGTTCGGTAATCGTAGAGGTGGTGGCAGACAAACCAAATTTCGAGGTAACGATTACCATTCCATATTGGAACTCACCTTACAACAAGCCTACACCACACATCAGCAAACCTTTACGGTCAATGGCAAGAATATCCGTATCACCATTCCGGCCGGTGTGGAAGACGGTCAAAAAATAAAGCTAAAAGGCCAAGGAAGTGCGGGTGTAAACGGTGGCCCGAACGGCGACCTGTATATCGAATTTAGCATCAAGCCCGACAAGCACTACCAAAGGAAGGGCAACGATCTTTACAAATCTCAAGAAATCGACCTGTACACAGCCATATTGGGTGGCGAAACGGTTGTCGATACTTTTTCTGGAAAAATCAAGGTGAAAATTAAACCGGGCACACAAACAGAGACGAAAGTACGTTTAAAAAGTAAGGGCTTCCCCATATACAAGAAAGAGGGCGAATTTGGCGACCTATATGTAACACTGCATGTAAAACTGCCTACCGACCTCAACGAAAAGGAGAAGGAATTATTTCAACAATTGGCGAATTTAAAGAAATAAGCTATGGAAAGGACACTCATTAAAATCATTGACATCTGTCAATCCCATAAAATTGAAACCAAATTCATTCGCGATCTGTCCGAAAACGGCTTAATCGAAATCGTTGTGCAGGAAGAAGAAGAATTTATCGATGAAGAAGAGCTCCAGCCATTGGAACAGTTTGCTACCTGGTATTACGAGCTGGAACTGAATCTACAAGGCATAGAAGTGGCCCATCACCTCTTGCAACGAATCGGAGAATTGCAACATGAAATCAGGCAACTGCGGTTAAAAACCTTTGAATAGTTTTTGTTCAGAGTTCAAACCTGGAAAAAACACTATTTTCTACTTTGCACTCGCCTTTAAAAACTTATACACCATTCCTAACATGAAGTACTGCCGTAAGGTCAATCGGTTAGAAAAAGTATTGGTGTTTTACATTCTTCAACATCTGTCTTCCTCACATGCCAACAGACAAGCTATCTACTTGCAAGACTTCACCTTTTAGATTATGGTATTCAATGCGATAGAGATTGGGACAAAGGTTCAGGGATAACGAATCCGCATCTTTCTTTGTTAAAATTTTAGCATAGGCTATTCCTCGATCATTACGATAAAGTGCATACATCTTTAGATATATTATGCCTTGCTTTTTGGTCAGGTTATGACGGATTTTAAACGAAACGTGGATAAGGTCGCTTCGCTCACAATCAAACACTTGCCAACTATTATTGAACGGGCTTTGTTGTTGCCATTCACGCGCATTGATGGTGGCAAGGTAGCTCAAGGGGCGATAATTGTTTGTGAGGTTTCTATCTTTATCCACATAGTATACCATAGTCAGCAACTGACTATTATCCTTACCATGGGGAATGACCACATGCCGGACATCCCAAAAATCCTTGCTGAAATCCTTATAGAAATAGTGGGATGATTTGTCCTGAAACAGTTCATAATCATGGTAATCAAATGCCTTTTTTCGATGCTGCAACACCACAAAATGATAATTCGGATAATTTTTCGAGACTGCTGAAAAATACACGTTCATGTGTTTGCCCTTCAAACCGATTTCATCCAAAATAGCGCGGTCCTCCGGATATAGGGAATCTGTACGCACACCATATCCCTTGCTGGCATCATAAGCCAAAAAATCCATATACACCCAAATATTGCGTTGCTGTTTGAGGTTAAAATACTCATCTACCCCGTCCACAAAATGACCTTTTTTAACAAAAGAATAAGGTTTGCAACAATACAGGAAAAAAAAAGCAAACAAAATCAACAGAATACGCATGAACACGAATGACCCGCTATGAAAAAGTGAAGGTTAGTTTTTTATCCTATGACTCTCAAAATTGCCGATCTCGATGGTGCCATACCCTTCGGGAGCATGCAAGTGTATAGTAAGCTGGCAACTATACGACACTTGTTTTCCGTCTAGAATGCCCGGATTCCATGCACCAAATTTGGCTATGGGCTCGTGGGCTCTTTTTCCTGCCCCTGCCACAGGTTCTTTAAGGGTCTTCAGATCTTTTATTTCACCACGCCCATCCACAACAAATGAAACCACCACGTCACCCGATTTCTTCTGTTGCATCAATTCTTCCGGAAATTTATAATATTTAGCCAAATATTCTTTCCAAGCTTTTATACCTCCAGTCGGCTCTGGATTCACATCTATCCGAGTAAAGTTCCGTATAATTTTTCCCGACGCATCAAACTTAAACATGACAATACCTTCGCCTGCGACAGGCTGTCCATCTTTTGTTGCCGGTTTCCATTTGTTCATACCAATAAGACGTACAGCCTCTTCAAAAAAGCGGGAATCAAAATCTCCCTCGCGCAAGGTAAAATTACTAAGCTCACCCGTTTCGCTGACATCGAAACGGATATACATGAACGGATCTTTCATTGTGGGATCGATTTTATCAGGGGTTCGATAGTTGTCGATAAACCAATCCTTAAATGCTTTATCACCTATTTCCGGTTCAGCCCATCTCCGGTCTTTTTCGCCTGAGGGTAGCGATATATCACGGATGTCCAAACGTTCAAAATTTCGGACCTGGACCTCGACCGCCGCTTTAATCGAATTGTTGAACACCAGAGCGAAGGCCGAGACGAATAAAACCAACGGTATCATCACCATATACCTTATCTGGTTCACTTTCTTTGATTTGTTTTTGAATAACATCATAATACGTTGTTTTAAAAATGAATGATTAGAAAATGCATTGGTCAACACCCCCGTGGGCATTTGCATGGCATTGGCAACGAGCATTTCCGCATACTGCACTTTATTGGCAGCACATATTTCGTCAGCGATACACTCATGCTGCAACTTGATTTCCTTTAGATAAAGATAGCAGACCGGATTGAACCAATTGAAGACGCGCACCATTTCCAAAAACAGGATATCGTAGCTGTGTCCCTGCTTCACGTGTACCAACTCATGGTCGTTGATGACACGGTTATCCTTAACATCTTTCCCGATAAACACCCGGTTAAAAAAGGCAAAGCTCTGATTTCCCAGACTCTTCCTTCGGAGGATGTTATACAAAACATAGCCTTTCCAAGCCAACCATATGAACGACAGCACACAACCAGTCACGTACAGCTTTTTAACCCAATCCACCAACAAGATCGGCTCTAACGACATCGCAGCACTATTGCTCAAAGCCGGGTTAACCGTCAATGTATAGAAGCCTGTCAAAGGTGCATAGACCTCTTGATGTGTGCTTAAATCCACAAATTGCAACAGAGGAACCAAAAAAGAAACCGCTACGGCACTGATGAGATAAATCCGGTTCCATTGAAAAAACGTCAGCCGCTTCAGGATCAACATATAGATACTGAAGTAAAGGATAAGGGCAATGTTTGCCAAAGCTAAGTACAGCATAATTATCAATTTAACAGGTTTACGATTCAAGATTTATGCTCAGGGGCATTTGATATAAACACCTTACCTTCCTGCCGTTCTGAATGGCCGGATTCCAGGGCTTAGCTTTTTTGAGTAATTCAACCACAGCCTTACCTGTTCCAAAGCCCACATCTTTCACCACCTTGATATCACTTAAACTACCATCTGTCTCTATCACAAAGGCAACAACAATTTGTCCCTTGACACCGGCATCAATGGCTTCTTGCGGATATTGGTAATTGTCGGCAACCCATTTTCTAAAGGTTGTCATGCCACCAGCGGGTTCAGGCGCCACCTCAGTTGCGGTAAACACACGGTCTTTTTCTTCCTGTGTCGGTTCCGTGTTGCCTCGCAAAGTGATTCTTGCAGGTTGAGCACCTTCTTGATCCGACTTCACAAGCGGTTTCTCTTCTTTTTCTTTCGGGGTTATTTGATTCGTCCCTTGCATAAAGTCCACATTCAACGGCAGGAGGTACCGGACACGGACAGGTTGGCTACCCTGAATACCGGGAAGCCACTTATCAGATTTTTTCAATACATTGATTAATTCGTCTGCCACGCCATATCCGATATCTTTCATCGTTTTGAAGGAAGATAGGGAACCGTCTTTTTCCACAATAAACGAAATTTTAACGGTTGCTTTTTCCGATGCACCCACAATTGCTTCATTCGGGATTTGGTAGTTCTTTGCAACCCATTCCCGAAAAGCTTTCATACCACCTTTAGGTTCGGGCATTACTTCCACGGCAGTGAAAACTTTGTCGGTCGTATCTTGTACAACGGTCGTCAATCCTATCTCGTCGGAGATTTCGGAGGTTGATCTCCAATCCAATTCATCCATACTTTCGATACCATCTACGATGACATCTTTCATAGAACTATTGAAAGCCAGGGCTACTCCCGATAAGAATAAAAGAGTTGGGATCACCAACGCGTATCTCATACGGTTGACATTGTGCGATTTGTTTTTAAATAACATCATAATGCGTTTTTTTAAAAAAGAATGATTAGAAAAAGCATGTGTCAGCGTTTCCGGGGAAACACGCATCGCGTTGGCTACCAATAGTTCCGCATAATAGGTTTTATCGATAGCACACTGCTCATCGGCAATACATTCGTGTTGCAATTTCATTTCCCGCAAATAAAAATAGCAGACCGGATTGAACCAGTTAAACATGCGCACCAGCTCTAACAGCAAAATATCATAACTGTGTCCATGCTGTACGTGGACACGCTCATGCGAACGAATCAATTCTGGATTGGAAACATTTTTTCCAATGAGGATGCGCTGAAAGAACGAAAAGCTTTGATATGCATCCAATTCGCGCTTGAACAACAGGGAAACACTATAAAACCGCCAACATAACCATAGAAACATAACCGCAACCCCACTACCATATAGCATCCAAAACCACGTAGAAAGTGAGAGCGTCTTGTCTTGAACAGCATCATAACCGATTACAATTGGTTCTATGTCTGCCAGGTCCATCATCACCAAGGGCTCGTAGACTTCTTTATGCATACTCAAATCGACCACCTGTAATAACGGCATCAAAAAAGAAATGGTGACGGCCCCGAGTAGATAAAACCTGTTCCACTGAAAGAATGTCAGCTTACGGAAAAACACCTGATACAGCAGAAAGCACAGTATCAATGATATATTGACCAATAGAAGATAAATGACCATAGCTTCAATTTTTTTAATGTATATATGGATGAATCATGCATTGCCTTTTACAATAATTCGTAACCTAAAGCATATGCTGACGACAATTCGCCCGATTCCATTGCTTCAAACTCTATTTTGATTTTCGAAGGTCTGTTTACACCATTTACAGAGCCCGGTTTCCATTTGGATTTTTCAATGGCATTTTTCAACACTCCCAAAAAACGGTCGCTCAACATGGATAGTACCAATGCCTCCGAGACATCACCTTTTTCATCTACCTTTAGCTCAACATTTATTTTACTGTCTTTATCCACCGAACCAGAAACTTTTTGCAGGTCCCCATTTAATACGGAAACATATTTGTCCCAAGTCACAAGGGGCTCAGCCATGACATAGTTAAACTTTGAAGGATACGGATCCATTCCCTTTTCTTCCAATGCTTTTCGTATTTCTTCTTCCCGTAGCTTTCGTACTATTTTTAACTGTTCCTGTTCCGTTGAAACTTCTTTTTTGGCGCTCAAATCATCTTGCCCAGACCCGATTTGAATGGAATAAACAAATGGAAATCGTATAGGTCTACCGTTTCGTGTGGTTGCTGGATTCCACTTTTCAGATTTTTTCAGAATGGCCATAGCCGTCTCCCCACTACCGTAACCAAAATCTTTCAGCACTTTCATTTCACTTAAACGACCATCCGCCTCTACCATGAAAAATAGCTTTATCATACCACTTGCATTGGCCTCAATTGCCTCTTTCGGCAATTGATAGTTGCGCATTATCCATTTATGGAATTCTTGACGATCTACTTTGGGATACGGACCAATGATATGCGATGCATCATTAGCCAGGTTTTTCTTACTTGTGTCAGCTAAAGCTTTAGATTGAGCTGTAATTCGTTCCATAATCCCATCATCTCTCATGGAAACTTCTGCAACCTTATTCTCTGGTGCAACCAACGGAAATGCTACATCCTGTATCTTGAAAGTCACTTCCTCCAGCAAATCCTTTGCCTTGCTAGTATTGAATATCAGTGTTGATAGGGCGACAACCAATATAGCAGGTATTACAGCAAGATAAAGATATTTATGCTTTGCCCGTGATTTATGTCTAAATAGCATCATGATTCTTTTCTTTAAAAATGATTGATTGGAGAATTCGTGGGCCAAAGGCACATCGGTGCGGAGCGCATGGGCGACCAATAATTGGGCATATGCAACTTTATCTCCTGAACAGATCTCATCAGCTATGCACTCGTGCTGGAATTTCAGTTCCTTACGATACAGGTACAAAACCGGATTGAACCAATTAAAGATGCACATCAGTTCCATCAACATCAGGTCGTAGCTGTGCCCTTGTTTCACATGAACACGTTCGTGGTCACGTACGATATGGTTTTCTGCTAATTTCCGCCCAAGGATAATCTTGGAGAAAAATGAAAAGCTGCGATACTCATCTGTCGAGCGCATAGCGGTCCAAAGTTTATAAAGGTGAAACAAGGTCAAGAAAGCCATCAGGACAACCCCTGACCAATACATTGGTACCAAAACATCCATCAGATAAAGCGGTGATTGGGCACGCTCTATAGTGACAACCTCCATATAAAATAGATGTTCCAGATTTACGGTCGGAATATGCTCATCCCATACCCGTTGCGTTGACATGTCGATGAACACACCTATCGGTATAAGCAAAGAAAACAATACTGCTCCCAAAAGGTAGCACCTGTTCCATTGAAAGAAAGTCAGTCTACGGAAGAAAATGCGATACAGCAGGAAGCACAGTATCAACGATATATTGATCAATAACACGTATATCATAGCTTTATTGGTTTAAATGATTATTTCTTGTTACGTTGGATAATATTCAATATCTCATCCAAATCTTTCATCCCCAATTTTTTTTCTTCCAAAAAGAAGGAAAGCATGTTGCTGGCCGAATTATCGAAATAATTGTTCAGCAGTTTTCCGGTAATGACCTTCTTATACTCTTCCTTGGTAATCTTTGGTACATAGCGATGGCTTTTCCCGTATGCTTCATGATCCACAAAGCCCTTGGTCTCGAGAATCCGAACAATCGTCGACACTGTATTGTAGGCAGGCTTAGGCTCCGGCAAACGCTCGATCACATCTTTGACAAATCCACCGTCCATATCCCAAAGCTCTTGCATTACTTGCTCTTCCGCCTTTGTCAGTTCTTTAATTTCGTTCATTGTATGTATTTATTTTTTTTAATGCTGCTTATAATCGTCAACACAAACATATAACTAAAAAAATAGTTTAACAACTAATTTTTTAGTTATTGAATTAAATAACTGAAAAACAGATAATTATTTTTTTATAAAGATATTTTCAGCACTTGTCTGCTACTGTTCTACATGTCGAAAACAGTCTGTCATCACAACATTAGTCCCAACCCATTCCCTTTCGCCGGGATTTTTTCTTTTCAGATTGTTTCTTCTTCCGGTCAAGGCGCTCCAAAATTTTGGATCTCGGAATCTGTGTAGCTATTCTTTTCTTATCTTTTCTGAGTTGCTGTTCGATGAGAGAAAGAAAACGCTCGGTTACAAGCGTTTTGTTCCGGAGCTGACCTCTGTCTTCCGAACATTCCAAGAGTAAGATATGTTCTTTCGTCAGTCGATTGGTTAGCCGTCTGCGCAGTAAAGCCCGTTGCTCCTCATCGATGCAGGCAGAATTTTCCAAATCCCACAACAAGGTTACCTTAGACTCCACTTTATTGACGTTTTGTCCTCCGGCCCCCTGCGAACGAGAGGTTTTAAATTGCAGTTCCTTTACGATACAATCCTGATCAAACATACCATAAATATAGCCAATTCGGCCAAATCCACAAATTGGAAAGGATAAAACAGCCTAAATCGGAGGTAAAGGGGGCTATTCAGCAGCTATGCAACAAAAAATTTTGCACAATTATTGCAAATGCGTTACAAGAAACTCCAGCAATAAATTCTTATTTTGCGCATAGTTTAACAATAGAAGAGATGAAGATAGGTATCGTATGTTATCCCACCTTTGGTGGTAGCGGAGTGGTCGCAACAGAATTGGGTAAGGCATTGGCTTCTAATGGCCATGAAATACACTTCATCACCTATTCACAGCCAGCACGCTTGGATTTTTTTTCCGAAAACCTGTATTACCACGAAGTTGCCATCTCACAATACCCACTATTTGACTTCCCGCCTTATGAGTCTGCATTGGCCAGCAAACTGGTGGACGTCGTGCAATTTGAAAAACTTGATTTACTACATGTACATTATGCCATTCCACATGCTTCTGTGGCCTATTTAGCGAAGCAGATACTGGCAACTTACGGCATAAACATCCCGATAGTGACTACCTTGCATGGGACAGACATCACTTTAGTAGGCAAGGATAAAAGTTTCAATCCAGTGGTGACATTTTCCATCAACCAATCCGATGGCGTCACTGCGGTTTCCGAAAATCTTAAGCAACAAACATTGCGTTCATTCGACGTGACGCGCGATATACGGGTCATCCCTAATTTTATCGATTTTTCCCGTTTCCACAATAAAAACAGGGAGCATTTTAAACGTGCCATCGCTCCAGGAAACGAACGAGTCATCATTCATACCTCCAATTTCCGAAAAGTAAAGAACACACAGGATGTTATCCGCATCTTTCAGCAAGTGAACGAGAAAATCCCGAGCAAACTGCTGATGGTAGGCGATGGACCCGAACGGCGCAACACCGAAGAATTAGCACGACAACTGAACGTAAGTCAAGATGTGCGGTTTTTGGGGAAACAGGACGCCATTGAAGAAATTCTATCCGTTTCCGACCTCTTTCTAATGCCTTCCTCTTCCGAAAGCTTCGGTTTGGCTGCCTTGGAAGCAATGGCTTGCCATGTTCCTGTCATTTCTACGAACACGGGTGGGTTACCCGAGCTCAATATACACGGCCAAAGTGGCTTTTTAAGCAATATTGGGGACGTCGATGATATGGCCCAGCATGCGATTTATATCTTGGAAGATTGCGACCGACTAAAAGAATTTAAAGAAGCGTCGTTCCAAAGGGCAAAGGAATTTGACTTATCCAAAATCCTACCGTTATACGAGAACTATTACGAAGAAGTGATACGCGCCACAAAAAAAGCATAATATAATCACTTCTGCGTACAAAAAAAGTTTTATCTTTGGCTTTTGGAAATGTTCCAAAAAAACAATCATGAAATACAAACGTATCCTACTCAAACTCAGTGGTGAGGCCTTAATGGGCGAACAAAGTTATGGCATCGACATCAACCGGGTGCAACAATATGCAAACGACATTAAAGAAATTCACAGCCAAGGTCTAGAGATAGCCATCGTCATCGGAGGAGGGAACATACATCGGGGATTAAGTGCCGAAAAGGCTGGAATGGACCGTGTACAAGCCGATTATATGGGAATGCTCGCCACAGTCATCAACAGTATGGCTTTACAGGATGCATTGGAAAAAATCGGATTGAAAACCCGGTTGCTGACTGCTATAAAAATGGAGCAAATCTGTGAGCCATTTATTCGAAGAAGGGCTGTCAGACACTTGGAAAAAGGTAGAATCGTCATCTTCGGTGCTGGAACCGGAAACCCTTATTTCACAACGGATACGGCGGCTTCCTTACGCGCCATCGAGATTAATGCCGACGCCGTATTAAAGGGCACACGTGTAGACGGCATATATACAGCTGATCCGGAAAAAGATCCTACCGCACAACGATATGATAAGATTACTTTCCAAGAAGTGTATGAAAGAGGATTAAACGTAATGGACATGACTGCGTTTACACTTTGCCAAGAAAACCATCTACCTATCATTGTGTTTGATATGAATAAGCCTGGCAATCTGAAAAAATTGGCCGACGGTGAGCATATTGGCACAGTTGTTAGTTAACGCATTGTAAAAAGAATCACAAAAGATATGAACGAACTAATCTCACTAGAACTTGATGACTGTAAAGAAAACATGGCCAAGGCTGTGATTCATACAGAATCTGAATTAACAAAGATCAGAGCGGGAAAAGCATCTCCTTCTATGTTGGACGGTATTACTGTCGATTATTACGGCAGTATGACGCCACTTTCGCAGGTAAGCAATATCAATACTACCGATGCTCGAACAATTGTTGTCCAGCCTTGGGAAAGAACACTTATCGGCGCTATAGAGAAAGCTATCATCGATTCAAACATTGGACTGAACCCACAAAATGACGGTTCGGTTATCCGTTTGGCTGTGCCACCATTGACCGAAGAAAGACGTCGTGATTTGGTAAAAAAAGTAAAAGAAGAAGCTGAGAAAGGCCGTGTAGCTATACGCAACATCCGCAAAGATGCCAACGAAGCTATCAAAAAATTAAAAAATGACGGTGTATCAGAAGATGAGGCAAAATCCGGTGAGGCCGAAGTCCAAAAACTAACGGATGCTCATATCATCAAAGTCGATCAATTGGCTGAACTGAAAGAAAAAGATATCATGACAGTATAAATGTGATATGCATTTTCACATAAAAAAGGATTCTTGATAACAAGAATCCTTTTTTATTATCAAAATTTTCTCTACCTTTCCTTGTAGAATCACCAATTTAAACATGTTAGATGTATGCAACATAGCAGAAGAACATTTTTGAAACAGGCGGGCTTGGGGCTATCAGCCACGTTATTAAGCTCATACTTGTTTTCATGCGATGATCGTAAGTCAGGCAATACTCCTTTTCATCATCTGGGCTTACAACTTTTTTCGTTACGTGATCTCTTAGAGCAAGATCCTGTAAAAACATTGGAAACAGTTGCAAAAATAGGTTATAGCCACGTAGAAACTTTTGGTGTGGACCCTACTAATTGGACATATTGGGGCCTTTCCGTCGAGGAACTGAAAAAAGTGCTCAATGACAACGACTTAAAAACCCATAGTGGCCATTATGATATGTCCAAGTATCTGGATCGAAAGCAACAGGACAAAGAAAACATCGAAAAATATATTGAAATCGCCCATCAATTGGGACAAGAATATATCATTGCCCCCATCACACCGATGGATGACCTCAATAACTTAAAGGTAGAAGATTATCAATATGCCGCCGAACAGCTAAATAAAGCTGGAGAAATGGCCAAGAAAGCTGGCATTAAGATAGGATACCATAACCATTTTTGGGAATTTCGCAGTTTTGCAAACGGCACCAAAGGCTTGGATATCCTCATTGCTTTTACAGAACCGGAATTAGTAGACTTTGAGCTAGATCTTTTCTGGATGGAAAAGGCAGGATTTAGCCCACAATCGTACTTTGAAAAATATCCTGGACGCTTCACACTATGGCATTTAAAAGATATAGATAAAAAGTTCACACAGACAATCGTTGGCGAAGGCTATGATACTATGGCTGTTGATAATATCACAAAAGGAGTACGCTATGCAGAAGTAGGAACAGGTATAATCGATTTTATCAATATTGCCGATTATGCCAACAAATCAGGCTTAAAATACGCTTTTGTCGAACAGGACGACATATACATATCTAATAAATTTGAAAGTATAAAGAAAAGTTACGATTATGTACAGAAGTTTTTAGCCAAATGATTCGGTTTTAAAACAGAGAGGTACAATTGTACCTCTCTGTTTTAAAACCGAATACTCTCTACCTCGGACGCCGTTTCCTCCACTTTCTCCTTTAATTCTTGTTTAAAGGCTTTTACTCTATCTGCAACATCTTTAGCCGAGGTGGCCAAAATCTGTGCCGCAAGAATTCCTGCATTTTTCGCGGCATTCAAGGCGACTGTTGCTACCGGAATACCATTCGGCATTTGCAAAATAGACAAAACAGAATCCCAACCATCAATGGAGTTAGAGGATTTCACCGGCACTCCAATAACCGGCAGATGGGTAATAGAAGCTACCATGCCCGGTAGATGCGCTGCACCGCCGGCTCCTGCAATAATAATTTTCAATCCTCTTTCCGAAGCCGTATTGGCATAGTCAAACATACGCTGTGGCGTGCGATGTGCCGAAACAATTGTCACTTCAAAAGGGACTTCTAATTTTTTCAACACATCAACTGCATCCTGCATTACCGGAAGATCCGATTTACTGCCCATGATAATGCCGACAACAGCCTTATTTTTTACATTCATACCTATTTAAAGTTTTTGTTCTGATGCATGTGCTAATAGAGAATCAATTTATCCCCCCTTTTGGGGGGATTATGCTTTCACTTTCAATGTTTCCTGAACTAACCTTGCGTTTTTAATCGCCAGATCACGATCAGCATTTACAATACATACATGTCCCATTTTCCGAAAGGGTTTTGTATATTTTTTACCATACAAATGCACATATACACCCTCAATCGCCAACACCTCTTCTACACCTTCATATTTAGCCAGTCCTTCATATTTGGGTTCTCCCAATAAATTAATCATGACGGCATGGCTTTTAGCTTCGGTAGCGCCCAACGGTAGATTAAAAATCGCCCGCAAATGCTGTGCAAACTGTGACGTGATATTACCTTCAATCGTATGGTGACCACTATTGTGCGGGCGAGGAGCCAGCTCATTCACCAATATTTTTCCGTCTTTGGTTAAGAACATTTCCACCGCCAATAGCCCAACTATCTGCAAATCTGAGGCGATCTTTTTGGCAATGTCTTCGGCTTGCGCCTGTATTTCCAAACTCAATGTAGACGGCGAAATCAAAAATTCGACCAGGTTAGCCTCCGGATTAAATTCCATTTCTACCAACGGAAAAGTGGACACATCTCCTCTATCGTTCCGTGCTACGATGACGGCAATCTCTTTCTCGAAATCAATGAGTTCTTCAACCAAGGATGGGGCTTCAAATGCCAGCTCAATATCTTCCGTCGATTGGATTTTTTTCACACCCTTTCCATCATATCCGTCTTTTCTGAGTTTTTGGATATAAGGCAATGCAATGTGCGTTTCGTACATATTTTCCTTAGAAGACATTAGCTGAAAAGGCGCTGTGGGAATATCGTGTTGTTTAAAAAACTGTTTTTGAAGGCCTTTATCTTGAATCAGACGAATAATACGGGATTGCGGATAAACAATCACACCCTCGTTTTCCAATTTTTCCAAGGCATCCACATTGACTTTCTCGATCTCGATGGTAATCATATCCAGATCCTTCCCAAATTGGTAAACGGTATCAAAATCATCCAAAGCCCCACATTCAAAGCGGTTGCATAATTTACGGCAGGGAGCATTCTTATCGGGGTCCAATACATGCACATTCACATTGTAATTGATGGCTTCTTGGATCAGCATCCGGCCAAGCTGACCGCCACCAAGAACCCCTAACTGCAACTCACCATAAAAATCTTTTGCCATAACGTTAATAAAATATATTAAGCTTTCTCCGTGAAAAATTGATCCTGAAGGATATTTTCCGTTTCTATTTTCTTTTGTAATTCCAAAAATGCACCAATCAGTGCTTCTGGGCGAGGAGGACAGCCTTGTACGTAGACATCCACTGGGATAATCTTGTCCACACCTTTCACCACATGATAGCCGTGTTGCCAATATGGCCCCCCACAATTGGAACAAGAACCCATGGAAATCACATATTTCGGTTCCGGCATCTGCTCATACAATTTCCGGATACGATCGGCCATTTTGAACGTTACTGTTCCAGCAATAATCATCACATCCGATTGGCGTGGCGAAGGACGCGGAAACACGCCTAAACGATCCAGATCATAAGTAGAAGCCATCGCTCCCATCATCTCAATGGCACAACATGCGATACCAAAACTGACCGGCCACATCGACGACAATCTCGCCCAATTGAGCAAATCATCCATCTTGGCGATGATAACTCCACCATTCTGTAATTGATTTTGAGGTACACTCATGTCGTCTTAGTTTGATTTTCTAAATTTTGGACGAAACCCTAGCGTTGCAGGAGCAGTTTTAACTTCTTGCGCATCAGCCTTCTCCTCGATGGTTTCCCGATAATCGCGAATGGTATACTTTTTTTGGTTAAGCGTTTCATATGCTTGTACCGGAATACCTACCTTTACCTCTGGACGACGATGCAACGGTTTTATCCACGAGATATCGCCTCTTTTCCACACATAGATCAATCCCACAATTAAGATCCCGATGAAAATAGCCATTTCTATCAACGTAAACCACCCCCAACGGCCATCTGAAGCTATAAAATCAGCCTGTCCAAAAACAGTAGCCCATGGAAAAACAAATATTAACTCCACATCAAACAGCAAGAACACCAAAGCTATGACATAAAAACGAGGGTTAATCTGTACCCAAGAAGTGCCTATAGCTTCCTCCCCACATTCATAAGTACTCAACTTTTCCGGATTTGGTTTTTTAGGCGATATAAACTTGGCTAAGAAAATGGTGGCACATACCAATAGAATACCGACTATTGCAATCAATAGTATTTTTCCATATTCTGAAAGCTGCGCAGGGCCATCCATTATGACACAAAGTTAGCAAATAATTCCATCACAACAGAAATTTAATCTGCTAAAAATTACCACATAAGCGAGCCCGTTTTCAGGTAATTAAAGTCGGGTTTTGCAAATTTTAACCTATTTTAAGATTCTAATACTAAACTTTTGCTTTTTTTTGCCATCTTTATAGAATATAGGAAAGAGGACGGAGAAAATTAATGAACATATACAAGAAGATAGCTTCTTTTGGATTAAGCATAGCACTAAGCTGTATGGTAGCCAAGCAGGCTGACGCACAATCGGTAGAAGGCAAACCTTATAAAGAAGAAATGTTATTGGTGGAAAGCAAGCTTCGCACAGGCAACATAGGCGGAGCTGTTGAAACCTTAGATGAGATCATTTCAAAATACCCGGAGGCTTCTGAAGCCCATTATGCCAAAGCATTGATGTTTGGTCAGATCAGGAATTACGATTTAGCCATCGAGTCGGCTAAAAAAGCATTTGAACTGGAGCCGAAAAACCTGTTGTATTCCAATTATCTCATTGAACTTTACAAAGGAAACAACAATCTACCTGATGCATTGGGTATCATTGAACAGGTTTTGACCACACATCCCGAAAATACCGCTGTATTCCGAGAGAAAATTATGCTATTACATGCTAGCAAGCAATCAGAAAGCGCCTTGAGTGCCTATGATGTAGCCGTACAACAATTTGGAAAATCAGACACTTTGGATGTAATCAAGGCCGAAATCTTGCTTGACCTTAAACGTAGCCACGAAGCGGAAAAGCTCCTGTTAAATTGGGTAGACAAAAAGTCCAATGTTCGTCAGGTGTACAATTCTCTTGGTTACATCTATATGGAAGATAAAAACCCCAAAAAGGCCATACAAGTACTTGAGAGAGGCATTGAAAACACGAAAGATGATCTACTTTATCTCGATCTTGCCGACGCTTATACGGCCAACAAAAAAGAGAAACTTGCTTTTGAAGCACTGCTTAAAGCCTTTCAATCAACCGAGATCAACTATGCAGATAAGCATCGGGTGATGTTTTCGGCCCTAGCCGGAAAAACCAGCCTTAGCTTGAATCAAATACAAGAATTAGCTAATATTTTAGTGTTAAAACACCCCCGGATAGCCGATAGCCATGTCGCCAAAGGCGATATCTTATGGCGAAGAGGCAATCTGCAAGAAGCACGTTCACTGTTTTTAACGGCTGTAGGAATCCAACCATCACACGTGGATGCTTGGCGTATGCTGATGAATGTGGAAATCGCCCTGAACGAAACCGATGCAGCGCTCATACATGGTTCAGAAGCATTGGAAGCCAATCCTAACAACGCGATGTTGCTGTATTTCACCGGGCTAGCCTATATCATAAAAGATGATACTGAAAATGCCCGTAAAATGCTGGAAACCGCATTGGATAACAGCTCGGAGGAAAACACCTTTCTACAATCGCTCATCTATGCGGGTCTTGGCGACCTTTACCATAAGTTGGAGATGAGCAATGTCTCAGATGTGGCGTACGAAGAGGCCATCAAGCTGGATAGTACCAACTCAACGGCCATGAATAATTACGCCTACTATCTGGCTGAACGAAACGTAAAACTTGATATCGCGGAAAAATACGCTCGGTTGTCGAATGAGCTCGATCCAAATTCAAGCACGTTCCAAGACACTTATGCCTGGGTATTGTTCAAACAAGGGAATTATCAAGAAGCATTGCGATGGATGGAAAAAGCCATGTCTGGTTCCCAACCATCAGCAGTATTGCACGATCACTACGGAGATATCCTATTTAAAGTCGGACGTCCCAAAGATGCTGTCAAGCAGTGGGAGAAAGCACTGGCACTTTCAACAGGAACAGGATTGGATATAAACAAACTCCAATCAAAAATTACAACAAAACGTTATGTGGAATAAACTGATTTATCTACTTGGGATCATCATTTTTTGTATTTCATGTAAAACCAAAAAAGTTTCGATTCCTAAAACCGACTTACCCAGTGAAACGGTGTCTGTCTACAAGGAATCTATTAAGAGTTTTGAATTGAACAATTTGGATTTCCATACATTCTCGGGACGCGCAAAAACAAAAATACAACTGAACCAAGAGACACACGATGTCACGTTGAACGTTCGCGTCCAAAGGGATCAGGCCATTTGGATATCGGTCACCGCTATTTTGGGTGTAGAAGTAGCCCGTGTGCTGATTACGCCGGACAGTGTGAAGATTTTGAATAAATTGCAAGGTGAGTATATCGTTAAACCTTTTAATTATATATATCGTTACACCAGCCAGGGCATTAATTTCGTTGCTCTTCAAGACTTGCTTCTGGCCAATGTTTCCTCCAATCTATTGCGCACCAACAATGTGCAGGTGGCTAGTGCCGAAGACGAGTTTATCGTGGTCGGTTTAAAGGACGACTTAGCCTATCAATATCGCATCAACAGGGAAAACAGACCGTTTAACTTTAGCTTGCAAGAAGTTGGGGGCGCTCAAAATCTGGAAACATACTATCAAAATTTCACCAAAACGGATGGGTATAATTTTCCTCAATCCATGGCGTTTAATATAACAGGGGACAATATATTACTGAAAGCACAATTGGCATACAATCGGGTAGTATTTAATGAGAATGTAGATATGCCCTTTTCGGTTTCCAGCCGATACAAGGTAATAAATTGATGACGAGCAAATAAAAACATAAAAATAATTGCTTTAGTAATGGGTATATCTTTATTTTTGTAAGCTTGGATAAAAAACCGAATACAGAAACAAACGGTTCATGGACTTAAGAAAAATACTTTTTACCATCTTTTTTACGGGTTTATTAGGAATAAGTGGAGGATTTGCACAGAGCAGTGCCGAACTAAAGAAACGCCTGGAAATAATAGATGCCGAAATTGCAGAAATAACAAAAGAACTAAGAGCGAAGACACAGGAAAAGCTCCTCTCTCAGCGAGAGGTAAATGCCTTAAGCCGTCAATTGAATCTCCGCGAAGACAAGATCAATACCATCAACGCAGAGTTGCGCATCATTAACAACAACATACAGTCGAATACTAAAACCATCAACCAACTCCAGGCTGAGCTGGAAAAAATGCGAAAAGATTATGAAAAGATGATTCTTTTTGCTTTCCGCAACAAAAATGGTTACAACAAGCTAATGTTCATCTTTGCTTCCAAAGATTTCAATCAAGCATTTAAACGCGTAAAGTACTTACAGCAGTTTAATGACGCCCGAAAGGTCAAAGCCACAGAAATAGAGGAAACCAAGAAGCAGATCGAGTTGAAAATAGCACAATTAGAACGTGATAAGGAACGGCAAAATAAGTTGTTGAAAGAACAGCAAACCGAACGGGATATTATTGCAAAGGACAGATCTGTGCATGCCAAGGAGCTAAGTCAGTTGAAACGCGAAGAGTCCAATTTTCAGGGGCAGTTGAGCAAAAAGCAACAGGAGAAAAAACGTATTGACGCAGAAATGAGAGCCGCCATTCGTCGAGAAATCGAGGAAGAAAGACGACGGGCAGAAGAAGCTCGGCGCAAGGCTGCGGCAGAGGAAGCTAAACGAACCGGCAAAACGGTAGAAGAAGTGGAGAAGGCGACTCCTCGCAAGTCCGACAGCGAGATTCTACGCTCAACACCAGAAGCGGCAAAGCTATCTGCAGATTTCAAATCCAATCGTGGAAATCTTCCTTGGCCCGTTTCACAGGGCAACATTGTGCGGAACTTCGGTTTTGAAACAGTGGAACGCAACGTCGGAATCAATAATACAGATGTCGCTATTCGTACGGCTACCAATGCACCTGTAAAAGCAGTGTTTGAAGGTGAAGTGGTTCAGGTCTTCGGTAGTTTTGTGGTAATCAGACATGGTGAATACTTCACATCTTACTCTAATTTGAAAAGCGTGTCGGTAAAAAGAGGCCAAAAAGTAAGCCGTGGTCAACAAATAGCGACTGCCGACGAAGATACCGACACAGGTTACTCACTGGTCAACTTTGGGGTCTATCAAGGTCAAACAGCCGTGAATCCAACGTCTTGGTTAGCAAAATAGTTACCTTGATTATAGAATTAAATTATTTATATTTGTAAAAGCCGATACAGGACCGGCGCTAAGAAACTAATATTATTATGTACACATCGGGATTATTATTTATCGGAACACAGGAAATCATCATCATAGTGGTTATTGTGTTGCTGTTGTTTGGTGGCAAGAAAATTCCAGAACTTATGCGTGGTTTAGGCCGTGGGGTGAAGGAATTCAAGGAAGGGCAACGCGAAGAACCGAAAGAAGAAAGCAGTAAAACCAATGCTTCGAACAGCAATCAGGAATAACTGGCTTGTTTTTAAATGAATAAAAACTGAAGAGTTTCGCTTTTGTAGTAGATAGTGGAGCTCTTTAGTTTTTTCGGGTTATACTAACCCACAGAAATTGTCGTTAAGTAATTATTATTGGAAACGTTACATCGTGAACCTAAAAGAGATTGCTTATAAAAACAATGTTTATGAAAGAACGCCATTTATGGGCATTACCTTTATTTGTATTTAGCCTATGGCAAACTGTCCATGCACAGGACATTGCATTTGCAGATGGTGAAGCATTCGAGCTACATCTCCACGAATCTATTTACGCCCAAAAGCAGGCTCTGTTACAAGGATTAGATTCCCTTAAAAAACTAAATTATTACGAAGACGTACACACGGTAGAAGATTCGGTAATTTACGATCGTCTACGCAAAATACAAAAAACCATCCCACTTGGTTACAACGAAAAAATACGTTCTTATATCGATAAGTATATATCCCGCAACTACAATCCCTATATGAGCAAATTATCGGGACTGGCTCAATATTATTTTCCTATTTACGAACAAGTCCTTGCGGAAAACAATCTCCCTGACGAAATCAAATACATTTCTGTGGTCGAGTCATCCTTGGACCCTCATTTGGTATCAAGGTCAGGCGCAGTAGGGCTATGGCAATTTATGTACCCCACTGCTAAAATTTATAACTTAGCTATGGATCATGATGTCGATGAAAGGAAAGATCCTTATGCAGCCTGTTATGCGGCAAGTCGCTATTTCATCGACGCCTATGACGAGTTTAACGATTGGCTATTGGCATTGGCGTCATATAATTGTGGAAGAGGAGCCGTAAGAAGAGCTATACAGCGGTCCGGCTTGGAAAATCCCTCTTTTTGGGAGCTTTCGCCTTATTTACCTTCAGAAACTCAAAACTATATTCCAAAGTTCATTGCCATGACCTATGCATTAAAACATGCAGATGAACATGGCATTCAACCCATAGAAACAGAATTTGCGTGGAAATCGGAAGTAATCATGTTGGATAAAAATGTCAGTCTGCAACAGGTCGCCACCGCTGTTAACCTTCCACTGGAAACGCTTAAAAAATTTAATCCTTCTTATAAACGTTCCATAGTCAATGCTAGTCCCGAAAGGCCAAAAAGACTGATTATTCCACAAACACCGGAACGAAGCGACAGCCTGCTATATGCAGCGCTCAACAACACGTCTTTTATAGAACCACCAACGGCTGCCTCTTCTTTGGTTCACAATAAATATAAAGTGAAGAATGGCGAAACATTGGCATTGGTTTCCAGAAAATTCGGCGTAAGTGTTCAAGACCTCAAAGCATGGAATGGGTTAACGTCCAGAAGCAAAATCGTAGGACGCACATTGGTAATCCAAAAAGAGGAAAATATGTCCAGTACGCGATTGGCAAAAAACAATTCCAGTACAGCATCCTCAACCCGATATCTCAGTTACACGGTACGCAAAGGCGATACCCTATCGGATATTGCGACAAAATTCAAAGGAAGTACCGTATCTCAAATCAAATCCGACAATCACTTAAAATCATCCAATCTACAAATCGGTCAAAAATTAAAAATCAGGAAATAATAGAGAATTGTTTCCATGAACGATATATATAAAGGGCAGAAACCAATTGGCTTCTGCCCTTTATATATCCCGTGTCGTCTGCTAATGAGCCTAAATCCCAAAGCACAGGAATATTCTATTTGAGATTTTATATAGCTTTTTGAATTTTATCCAAAAACTGTTGCATTTGAACACCACTCACACTTCCCTTAAAAAAGATGGCCACATAATAATATTCACCTTTATTGATCCCTATTTGCGGATTTATCCATCTGTTTCCATCTGCGTTTTCAGCATAGCTGACGATATTCACCAATACCCCATTGGAAGATAAATGATATACGGTGTCTTTTGGTGAAGTAGTCAGCACATCAGAAACCTTTTTATCAAACTTGACATTGGCTATTTCTTTTAAACCTCCCGTATGCGATATACTATCGATCTTCGGAATAAGCTTATCCTGCCCATCGAAAATCTCGAATAGACGAATTGTTTTTATTTTCGTACAGTCGACCGTTGCAAATATATCTTTAAGAATCCCTTGCACCTTTTCGTCACTAAGTTTGAAATCCGAATTTCCGCACAATGCTTCCTCTTCAAGCGTATATTTTGAATGTATGAATGGTTGATTTGCCTCTCCATCAAGAAGGGTCAGCATATTGGAGGTCTGTGCTTCAACCGCACTAAATGTCATGATAAGTGCAAAAATGATGATGATATTTTTCATAAAGTGTAATTATATGTAAATATGGGTAGAAATTTTTATAAACTTTCCTATTTATTCTCGTAAGAATTGATGGCTTGTGCCACCTCATCCATCGTAAAATTGCCTTTTACTTCGATGAATACGTGTTCGCCATCTTCCGATGATACGCCTAACATTAATTTTTTTATCCTGTCCTTTTTCATCAGGCCGTTTATGGTCACGCGATCTCCATCACTGATAATGCTCGCGTATTCTTCCATGTGTTCCTTTTTCAAGAAATCACGAAAATTTTCTCTGATTTGCACATTGTTCTTGGCATTGCTCAAAGCCGTCAGTTTTACACTTTTGATCTTCTTCATGGCCAAATGCAACATTTCATCATCTTCTTCCATCAGCTCCTTTGTCAAAAAAGGCTTGACGAGAAACATGGGTACTTTCACCGAGACAACTTCTGCTTCGCCACCCATTACCGAACGATCTAGAAAGCTCATGTTTGAATGCTGTTTGACGTAGCACGACTGCAACATGATAAGCAGTGCAACACAAAATGTTAATTGATAAATTTTGACCATATTATTTTTCCTCCACTAATTTATTCAAATCATCATAATTGATCTTCCCATCCAAGATCATAAAGATAGTACTACCCTCTGCTGAAATATCCAATAAAAGGTTATTCAACACACTATCTGTGGTATTTTCTGCCAAAAATTTAATCCGGCTTCCATCACTGTGAATAGCCATCAATTCTTCATAGTTGATCTTGGAAAAGGCATTTTTCACTTCCTCCTTTACTTTAGGATGTACCTCATCTTCTACGATCAGCATTTTAATAGAGTTGATTTTAGTCAACAACGGTTTAATCTGGTCGACCTCTTCATCACCTAAATTCAATTTGTTAATCATATTGAACATCGGTTTGCCGATCTTGATAGAAGTGACGCCTTTGGCTTCTTGATAAGCATCAAAAATCTTGTCCAATTTAGACACTTGTGCGTTAGCCAAGCTGGCCAATAGCAACAACAAAATGGATAGTACAGTTTTCATATTCTTTTCGACTTTATAATTCAACTTTTATATATTTTATTTTTTCTACGGCTTGTCTGCCCTCCTTAAAATTACTGGCCATTAGCCGTAAAGAAGACAGTGCTATCTCTGTTGCTTTTTGCTCATCATAGATAGGTTCTCCATTAACAAGGACATAAGCTTCCGTATTTGGATCTGTTACCTTCTCCGCTTCACCAAGAGGTGATGTTTGTCTCTTGGCAATGCGCGGTGGCTTATGAACATTCTTCTTTACAGAAAGAGGGGGTTCTATTTCCCTTTTGATGGTCATATTCGATTTTTGCTCTTCCACATCTTGGACAACATCATGTGAAACATAAGTCGATTCACTTCCCGTCGTATCGTTTTTTTGTAGCGTTTTAAAAAAGATAAAACCCACTAAAATCAGAGCAGCCACCATACCCATATATTTCCAAAGGGGTTTTATAAAGCTTCTTCGCATGGGCGAGGGTTCAGCAATTGGATTTTCTGTCGTTTGGGCCAGAAAATCATCGAAATCCCATTCCATTTGTTCCTTCTTTGCTTCTCTCAAACGTTGGAAATAAATATCGCTTCCATGATCTTTGAGCTCCTGATCATCTTCTAAAGACGATTTCCCCTTCCAATATTTATCTTCCAAAACCTTCAATCTGTCTTTTTTCATAATCAAATATCTTTTGCAATTGTTCCTTAATCTTTTGCCTTGCACGCATCAAGTTTACCCGAATCGCATTCTCCTCCATCCCCAGTGTTTCTCCAATCTCCTGTATTTCGTATTCTTCAACATCTCGAAGATGGATTACCATTTTTTGCTTTTCAGGCAACGCCTGTATCAGTTTTAAAATAAGTTCTTTTGTCAAGGAAGGGTATTTCTCCCTTTCTACACCTTCTGTCAGACCATTTTGGTATAGTTGTATTATTTTCCCCCTTTTTACTCTGTTCATTGCATCATTGCGCACACACTGTGTTACGAATGCCTCCACATTCTTCACATGTATTAATTCATTTCTCCGTTGCCACAACTTCATCATCACTTCCTGAACCAGGTCAAAGGCTTCATCTTCATCCGCAAGGATACTTTTTGCGAATCGATACATTTTATCCTTATGGATAAATACCGTGCGTTCAAAAGTATCCTGCGTCATTGTACTCATATATTAGAAAGACAATTATATCCAACAAAATATTACATCAAATATGAAAATAATTTTAAATAGTGTGCTTTACGGGTTGCATTGCTTGGATAGAGACAATTTTTGCCTGTTATGAAAGGGACAAAATAGAAAAATAAAAAAAGTAGCCCCATCGGGGTTTCCCGTGAGGCTACTTTTGTAGATCTAGATATCGGCCTATCCACCCGTCTCAAAAACTCGAAACATTCTCAACGGCTACTTGTGAACCTGCACAAAAACAAAAGAGAGCCCCTCGGTGTTCCCGGGGGCCCTCTCTGTGGGCTTAGGCG
>JBEBRE010000023.1:0-31860 GCA_040394995.1 Sphingobacterium wenxiniae | reverse complement strand
TACTAGTGATGCGTTAAGAAAAGCAATTTTTACTATAAACAACTGTTTTACAGTTTGTTAAATACGTTCTTTGATTTTTTGATTTGAATTAAGCAGTAGCTTTGCCACCCTAAAAATGTGGCGATGAATTCAGGAAAGTATGTTTTTTCCCAGCTCCTCCAGTTTATTGACAGGTACGAGTTCGATAAATGTGTAGCAAAGTACGATGGAGATTTCCGCACCCGGGAGTTCAATTGCTGGAATCAGTTTATTCAGCTGTTTTTCGGTCAGTTGACATCCCCGAATTCACTTCGAGACATCTGTGTGTGCCTAAAAGCACACAGGAATAAACTCTATCATCTGGGCATCCGCAAGTACGTGAGCCAATCGACTTTGTCAAGGGCAAACGAAGGGCGGGACTGTAGGATTTTTTCCGATTTCGGGAACTATCTGATAGGGAAAGTCAGACCGATGTACAGTAAAGAGCCGGTGGTGGGCGTGGACATCGATAATGATGTTTTTGCACTGGATTCCACAACGATATCCCTAAGCCTGAAACTGTTCAGTTGGGCACCTGGCAAATATTCGCGTGGGGCAATCAAAGTACACACCTTAATGGATCTCAGAGGCAGTATCCCTGCTTTTATCCTGATCACCGACGGAAAATACCACGACAGTAATGTACTGGATAGCATGGTTGCCACACCCGGAGCTATTTATATAATGGATAAGGCATATATCGACTTTGCTGCCCTGCAAAATATAAATGATTGTGGAGCGTACTTTGTCTCCAGAGCCAAATCAACCATGGATTTCTCCGTTGTAGAGAACAATTTCAACCTTGATTGCCGAACAGGCCTGCTAGCCGACAGGACAATCCTGCTGAACGGTTACAAGTCTAAAAAATTATATCCCGGCACACTCAGACTGGTAAAGTACCGTGACAGGGAAAATGATATGGAACTGGAATTCCTGACAAATAACTTCGAGGTGTCTGCACTTGAAATCACGAGACTTTATCGCCATAGATGGCAGATAGAAGTGTTTTTCAAATGGATAAAACAGAACCTGACTATCAAAACCTTGTGGGGGCATTCGGAAAATGCCGTCAACATCCACATCTGGGTTGCTATATGTACATATCTGATTATAGCGATGGTCAAACACAAACTCAAAAGCACGCTCTCTATCTATGAGATTATACAGATATTGGGAGTCTCCGCCTTCGACAAGACACCGATAACTGAATTAATCGCGCAGAATCAAAAAAATCAAAACGTCAAAGAACAAAAAATATGGAACTTATTTGATGCTGAAACTTAACGCATCAGTACTAGGTTGAAAATATAGTTCATGATTCTATTGTAAATGCCGTTATCGGCAAATATACAACAAATATGCGCTAAAAATTTTCTTTACTTTGCCGATAACGGCAAGATGTAAGCGTGTGCCTGTCGAAGAATAAGCACAAGTACAGTTAGTAATCCCCGGCTTCCGATTTCACTGATTACGACCTACTGATCCAAAGCCTGATGAATATACTGCTTAAAAGGGTACATGCTCTGGGCCGTTTCGGCTAACCGTTGAAGGCCCTGTTGATGGGTAATTTCCGCATCTGAAAAGGACCGGTAAAGAATAAAGCTTTTAAGTTTTAGAATCTCAATATGAGGATGATCCTCCATATAGCCGGCTGGCGCGCGTTTCAGTTTGTCCTCAGAAGAGAGTTCCTCTAATTTCCATCCGCCGGCTTTCAATGCTTCTTCCAACCCCTGAACATTGTAATCTATTTCCTGTCGAATGGCATCCAAATGGGTTTTCTCCGGACGCCAATAACCTGCTGCTAAAAAGTTCTTACCCGGTTCAATGTGCAAATAATATTCAGGGCCGTCCAACTTACGTCCGTCCACCGAAATTCCCGCGGCAAACCACGTTTTATAAGGTGTCTTATCTTTGGAAAAACGTGTGTCGCGATAAATCCTGAACAGGCATCTGGAAGCTTGAATATCGGTGTTGATATGTGGATCGAACACCGACATCTCGGCAATCAAAGCGGTAATAAATGCTTTCACATTATCATTGGCCTTATCATAGACTTCTTTATGCGCTTGAAACCATTCGCGTGAGTTATTCTCACGCAATTGTTTTAAAAAATCTACCGTTTGCTTTTCAATTTTCATATTTACATCAACTTTAAAAAAAGATAAACCAATGGTGCCGCCATCAATAAACCATCAAAACGATCCAAGAACCCACCATGACCCGGAAGGATAGTTCCAGAGTCTTTCACGCCAAGATTTCGTTTTAACATAGATTCCACCAGATCGCCTGCTGTACCAAAAACACCAACAATCAAGGCTACTGTCACCCATTCCCACTTTTGCAAAGCGCCAAAATACTGTTCAAGGTTCAGGGCCACCACAACGGCCAGCACAACACCTCCTATAAAGCCCTCCCATGTCTTATTAGGCGAGATGCGTTCAAACAGCTTTGTCCTTCCAAAACTTCTTCCGGCAAGGTAGGCACCCGTATCATTGGTCCAAAGCAAAATCAAGAATCCCAATGGAATGTATTTGTTATAAGAACCCTCGACAAAAGCCAATGCCATGAAAAAGAGAAAAGGTAGCGTGGCATAAATAAGGCCTGTAAGAGTATAGGCAATGTCTTGGATAGGATGAGGTGTTTTTCGGAAAAGAGCGATGAGGTAAATCGTGAAAACAAAAGGAATAATCCATAGCAGATTGCCTACAGGAATATGTCCCCAAAGGCTACAACCTGCCAATCCAGATATAAAAAAAGCGGCAAACGAACCGAACCATCTCAAAGGGCGTGTCTGTTCCGTAGTCACCATTTTATAGAACTCGAAGGCACATAAGGTCGCTATTAACGAGAAGAAAGCTATAAAAACATACGGCCCCAACAGTACCGCAGCAATCAATACAGCAATGAAAAAAAATCCCGTAATCGCTCTAATCTTCATCCCAATCCTCGCTTTGGGTTTCTTCAATTAATTGATTGGCTATTTCCTCATCAGCCTTATTCACAAAAAGATCTATCTTTCCGATCTTAAAAGACGAGTCCTGCTTATTCAGTAAAACGGTGGCGATACCGTTTTCTTCCAACATCTGTTTGCTGATTTCCGCCCGAATCGCATCGGAATATGTCCGCAATTTAATCCAATCTTTCTCCATATAGCTGTTTTTTTGTCGAGTACCGATAAAACCAATAGGCAATGGCGACACTCATAATGAAGCTACCAAGATACACAATTATCGGAAAACTGTCGCTGGCCATCAGTTCGGCATACGATTTTCCTTGAGAGGTATAATAGAAAGCCAAGAGCACAACGGAAGCATTATTGACAAAATGCGCCAATACCGGAATCCATATATTTCTTGTCCAAACCAACAAATAGCCGAAGAATAACCCTAGCAGGAAACGGGGGAAAAAGCCATAAAATTGGACATGTATCGCACTGAATATAATCGCTCCTATCCATACAGCGACAAATTCATTTTTGAATATCCGTTTAAGAATATCTTGCAAAGCACCTCTAAAAAAAAACTCTTCTCCAATTGCGGGTAAAACAGCAATGGCCAATAGGTTCAAGAGCAACTTTCCGACATCATCCACCATCACAGCCTGTTGCGTTATCTGAGCCATATTATCCTCTTGTGCACGCATCCATTTTTCGACATCACGTAAGCTGTCCGGCAATTTCATCTGCATGTTCCACTCGGAAATGAGTGACATCAACGGACCAAAGGAAAAAAGAAACAAAATTCCCACAACATATACTTTCCAATATCGCAGGTTTTCACTCGGAAAGATCTGCGAGGCTCTATTCATACGGTGGAAAATATAGGCAGGCAACAGAAACGTACCGATGCTGCTGCTCACAAATAATAAATAGATAAAATAACGATTGGTTGTATAGAGTGTATTCGTGTCGCTCAAAACTGCTTGAATATCATCTGAAACAACTATCCCAACAAGCAGCACGGGAACCTGAACGGCCAAACTGGTCCCTAATGTTATCGCCAATAAAAGAATCAAATCCGACCATGGATTCTTTCGTGCTTCAAATGTGTTCATCGCCTAAAAATACGGAATAAAAACGTCTGTTCCCTGATTTTGAGAAAATCAGGGAACAGATAAAGAACTATTTCACCCGAATGGGATCTTTAGGATCTTTCAGTTCTTTATACGGGTAAGTCTTCATTTCCTCCAACAAGAGATTAATGGTCCTTTCCAATTGCGGATCTTTTCCTTCCAACAGCTCTTTAGGTGTCTGCTCAACAAAAATGTCAGGAGCGACACCTTCATTTTCGATGATATAATTGCCGTTTAGGTCAAATATTCCAAAATTTGGAGAGGTGATTCTGCCCCCATCTAACAAAGGAGGATAGCCAGAAATACCAACCAAAATACCCATTGTCGTGCGCCCCACCAACTTGCCTAATCCTTTGAAGCGGAACATATAAGGCATCATATCCCCTCCGGATCCCGCGTTTTCGTTGATAATCATGGCTTTTGGTCCATAAATGCCGTTCCCAGGTGTAGTGAAACTCTTTCCATCCCGTATTTTCCATCCGGAAATGAGCTCTCTTGAAAGCAGATCGATCACATAATCTGCCACCGAACCACCGCCATTGTTTCGTTCATCCAACAGCAACGCTTTCTTGTCCATCTGCGAGAAGTAGTAACGGTTAAAATACGTATAGCCTTCCTGTCCGGTGTTGGGCATGTATACATAAGCAATTTGCCCATTGCTCAACGCTTCCGTTTTCCGGCGATTGGATTCTACCCAATCCATGCGGCGCAAGGCGATTTCATCCATAAACGAAACCGGACGGACAATAACCTCGCGGGCGCCTGTCAGAGACGCGGTTCCATTCACTTTCAAAATTACCTGCTTGTCGACCGTATTCTCTAATAGTTGATAAATGTTGACAGACGGATTTAAATTGATGCCGTTCACCGCAACGATGTATTCACCCTCTTGGATGTTCAATCCCGGTTCGGCTAAGGGGGCTTTGAAGGAAGGATTCCAATCCAAACGTGTGTAGATTTTGGCTATTTTGTAGCCTCCTTGCGTTGCCACGAGATCGGCGCCCAATGTCCCGGTATTGACCGAAGGTGTTGAAGGTTCGTCGCCGGGGTAGATGTAATTATGTCCAACCACCATTTCACCCATCATTTCATTGAGCAAATAGCCTAAGTCCGA
The DNA here is from genome assembly GCA_040394995.1 of Sphingobacterium wenxiniae. GTDB lineage: Bacteria > Bacteroidota > Bacteroidia > Sphingobacteriales > Sphingobacteriaceae > Sphingobacterium > Sphingobacterium wenxiniae_A. The sequence goes on along the minus strand of JBEBRE010000023.1, from coordinate 26,657 downwards.
ACGGTGGTTTACATAAGGAAGAAACTTGGCATATTTTGTTTTCATGGCATTCCAATCCACGCCGTGCATGTTTTCCACATAGAAAAATTCTTTTTGCATGGCCCATACTTCGTTGAATACCTGATTCCATTCTGCTTCGGGGTCAACCAATTGCTTAATATTTTTAAATTCCACTTTTCCACTGCCCGGTGCAGGTTTCTGTCCGGCACTCACGATATAAAATTCCCGGCCATCACCGTAAATCATTTTCTTACCGTCGGCACTGATATCAAAACCATTGGCCTGTTCCACAATGATTTTGTCTTCCAGCTTATTCAGGTCATAAACCCCAATAGAGCGTCCGCGCATATAGGTCAGCATGTTTTCCGTGGAACCATCCAAACGGTAATATCCCGACTGAAGTGGCAAAGCAATAATCCGGTTTTGGATGTCCGCTAAATCCACTTTGGTTTTTGCAGGCGTTTTATCTTTTGTTTTGGGTTCATCCCCCGTCTTGTCTTTTTCTTCGGATTCTTTTTTAGGTTCTTCTTTTTTCTTCTCGTCTGTATCTTCTTCCGCAACCTTTTCCTCATCGCTTTCATTTTTGAAAAGCGACGGTGTTTCCTTTGCTAAAATAAAAGCGTATACGTTGTAGTTCACTCCCCTCTCATATGCCGTCATGTGCAGGCCGGAGTTGGTCAAACCCGTGTTTGTGCTGGCGCTGAAAAATAGATATTTGCCATCCCTGCTGAAGGTTGGTTGGTTCACAGCACTCATCCCGTCGGTAATTTGTGTGTTCTGTTTGGTTTCCAGATTATACATGAACAAGGTACGGACACCATTTCCTAAGCTCTTCACATAGGCTATCCAATTGGAATCATAAGACCACGCTGGCTGGAAATGGTTGGATGTTCTGCCTGTTGTGGAGCTTAGTTTATCATTATCCACCAAGGTAACCTTTTTGGAATCGATGTCCACATAGTACAGGTTCAGGTGGGCGTCGTTATAAAATAGTTTTTTGCTGTCGGGAGACCATATGGGTTGATAATAGAAAGCTGTTTGCCCTAACGGAATATAAACTGGGATTTCCTTGGCCAATTGGTCACGCAACACCAGTTCATATTTTCCATTCTTATCCGAAATATAGGAAATCCATTTTCCATTAGGCGACCAGGAAGGGAAGCGCTCATGCGAACCTGGAGAAGATGAAATATTGCGCGCATCGCCTTTCTCTTTTGGTACGCTAAAAATTTCACCACGGCTTTCAAACAGCGCCCGCTGACCGGTTGGAGAAATGGTGAAGGAATTGATGGTAGACGGTCCTACATTACTATAATGTGGACGCTTGTATAAAGCATCGGCATGCACGGTAATGGACAGTCCGTTTACCTTTTTCGTGCCTGTATGTAGAATATGTACACGGCCTTGGTACTCAAAAACCAATTCTTTACCCCTGCCATTCAATGTCCTGACATCGTAATCCTTATAATTGGTCAGCTTTTCCACGCTCTTGGTTTTCGTATCATAGCTGAAAACATTCACAATTTTATCCCTATCGGACAAGAAATAAACCTTATCATCTAACCAAACAGGCTTCACATCGTTACTCATCTCCCCTGGAACGACTTCAATATTGTGGGTTTGTGTATCAAAAATCCAAATAGAGGGCATACCTCCCCCTCTGTACCGCTTGAAAGCGACACGATCGCGTTCCGTAGGATCGGTATTTTTGATATAGGCCCAATAGCGTCCATCGGCAGAAGGGCTTCCTTGATACGCCTCTGGCATGAGGAGAGGAGTTGCAACTTCGCCTTCCAAGGACGTTTTGTACAACCGTGAACCTAAGGAATACGTAAACTCTCTCGTTGTTGTAAAATAGACTTCGTTATTGTTCAACCAACCGCGCAAGACATCCGCCGCAGGATGATAAGTCACGCGTCTAGGAGCGCCACCATCAATGGAAATGACGTACACATCAGTATTGCCGTCATAATTTCCGGTGAAAGCAATATGTTTGCCGTCTGGTGAAAATATAGGATTTTGCTCCACCCCTGGATTAACAGTCAAACGCTTAGCATTAGAACCATCTTTGTCTGCTAACCAGATATCGCCACCGTAAACAAAAGAAACGTGTTTATCGCTAATGCTGGGATTGCGAAGCAATAGCGTTTCTTGTTGCGCAAATGCCGTAGAAAGGAAGGCTCCCAACAAAAAGAACGCCTGTAAAGTTCTGGAAAAAAAAGAGTTATTCATGAGGATTAATTAGCTTGTTAAAGCTCAAAAATAGCGTTAAATAACCATTAATGAGCGAATATATCAGAGATGTTGCACAGAGGGAAAAATCAAAATCTCCACTGTACATAGTTGATGTTTTTATGGTCGGCAAGATATTTCCTTTCGTAGTACGTTTTGATAGACAGTACTTCATCTGCTAAATCCGATCGGTATAGATCGGTTGTTTCTTTGATTTTTGTCAAACCTTGCTGTTCAATCTGCTCAAGGGTGTAGGCATAAAAACCATCATTGTCGGTTTTTAAGTGCACGATTCCGTTCTCCTGTAGCAGGTGCTTGTATTTTTCAAAGAATTTCGGATGGGTTAACCGTTTTTTCTCGCGGCTTTCCTGTGGCTGCGGGTCAGGGAAAGTAATCCATATTTCATCGATTTCATTCGCTTCAAAATGATCTAAAATGGTTTCAATTTGGATCCGCAAAAACCCAACATTAGGGATGCCTTCTTCCAGAGCTGTTTTTGCACCTCTCCAAATCCTATTGCCTTTATAATCAATACCGATAAAGTTTTTGTTCGGAAAAAGCTTTGCCAAATTTACGGTATACTCGCCCTTGCCACAGGCCAATTCCAATATCACGGGATTACTGTTCCCGAAAAAATCAGATGCCCATCGACCTTTGTATGCTTTTCCGGCGTCCAGTTGTACCACGTTTTTGAAAGTAGCCACCTCCGCAAACTTCCTTAACTTATCCTTACCCATTTGCTGCTATTTTGTCCGCAAAATTAACCTTATATTTGCAAGAATCAATAAGCTAAGGTGGAAAAAGAAGCAAAGATATATGTAGCAGGCCATCGGGGGATGGTGGGATCAGCCATTGTGCGCACGTTGGAAAAGCAGGGCTATAGCCACATTATAAAACGAACTTCCAGAGAACTGGATTTACGTGACCAATATGCCGTGGCCACTTTTTTTGCCGGAGAAAAACCCGATTATATATTTCTTGCAGCCGCCAAAGTCGGAGGCATTGTGGCCAACAATACCTTTAGAGCCGACTTTATCTATGAAAATTTGGCTATACAAAACAACATTATCCATCAATCGTATGTACATGGTGTCAAAAAACTGTTATTCTTAGGATCCAGTTGTATCTATCCGAAATTAGCACCGCAACCCTTAAAAGAGGATTATCTACTTACCGGCACGTTAGAACCTACCAATGAGCCCTATGCCATTGCCAAAATTGCAGGTATCAAAATGTGCGAAGCTTACAGAGCGCAGTATGGTTGCAATTTTATCTCCGTGATGCCGACAAACCTGTATGGCATCAACGACAACTACCATCCCGAAAACTCGCATGTCCTTCCCGCACTTATCCGCCGTTTTCATGAAGCAAAGGAAAATGGCTTGACTTGTGTCAGCATTTGGGGAACGGGTGAGCCTCGTCGCGAATTTATGTACGCAGACGATCTTGGCGATGCCTGTGTTTTCCTCATGGACAATTATAGTGAAGAGCAGTTCATCAATATCGGTGTCGGCGAAGATCTAAGCATAAAGGAATTGGCTTTGCTGGTCAAAGACATTATTGGTTATACAGGAGAAATCACATTTGACACCTCCAAACCTGACGGTACGCCCCGAAAGCTGATGGATGTATCCAAACTGCACGGTTTGGGATGGAGACACACCACAAAACTCAGGGAAGGTGTTGCTTTAGCATATCAAGATTTTTTGAAAAGAAAAATAGGATAATTAATCATGAGGTCGGCCCATCATTGATAGGGTACGAGCGGACACCCTCCTCTACAATCAAATCTTCATCTGTAGCTAATACCTCCTTATCTTTCTTCTTCTTTTTCTTAGGTTTGATAAAACCGGCCACTTTATTGATGAATCCGCTTATTTTACGCTGATTCACTTGTCCAACAGCTGCTTCAGAGGCCAATAGCACTAATGCTTTCTTTATTTTTCCGGCATTTTTCAAAAGAGTGGAGTTCAGTATAAAAGGGGTTCCTATCTGCAAGGTTTTTGTGAGCCAATCTGAATCTTTACCCTGAGCAGCTTTACTGATACCCGAAACGACACCCTTTACCATACCTACTCCTGGGATACTGGAAGTGATATTGCTGATAAACCGTATCGGTCCTTGGATCTTATTCTTCAATAGATGATACTGGTTGACAAGATATGCTTCCTGTTCTGACTTCCTCACATTGAGACGGACAATCTCTGCCCTTAAATCCATGAGATTATTTATTTTCCTTGAATTCTTCATGCTCGCTTGTCTTTATATGATCTTCCTCCAGCTTATCTTCTTCACCATCCCACTTATTCGCCAATTTTCGGATAGTCAAATCCATAAAAATAGCTTCTAATTTTGGCTCAAACAGCCTGATGATAAGAAGGATAACAAAAAATATCACCCCCGTTAGTAAAAAACCCAATGCATTGCTATTCAATAATTCCCCTAAGAAGAAGCCCAATGCTAACGAGCAAAAGAAAAGGATAAACAAGATGAGCAGGATCTTGGTCAGGTCCAAAACAAGGGAACCAAAAATACGGGAGCCTTTTGCTAAAGCCTTTAATTTAAGCAATGTAATCTGCGTATCAACGTATTCCTTTCCCTTGAGGAAGGTATTTGTGAATGAGAACTTTTCTTCTTCCATTTATTTGATGTTTAGGGAGCTGTTCCATCATCTGCGATCGAACAGCTCAATACTATATTGGCCCGCAGCAATAAAGCCCTTAGGCGTGTTCTTCGATCTCGTCATCAACAACCGTCTGAACCTTGTTGATCTTTGATTTTACAACAGAAACCAATTTTTCACGTAACTCGTTCAACTGGTCGAATTGCTCTTCAGCACGTTCTTTAATGGCATCGCCTAAATCTGCCAAAGACTCATTGATTTTATCTCTCGTTTCCGACCCCTTATCCGGAGCAAATAATAATCCCAATACGGCTCCTGCCGCCAACCCTGCCAATAATGCTACCGCTATTTTACTATTTTCGTTCATATTATTTTTATTTTAGTTTGTCTTACAAAGTTGAGGACGATATATAACTAACAATTTTTCGTCCGAATCGTTTTAAAAATACAAAAGAATTTTTGCAATCTGCCACGGCAATACAACAAAAAATCAATTACTGATGACCAAATGACGCTTCCCCACAGCACATTCCAATTGAATTTTTTCGAAGCAAATCATGTTGTCTGGCTGTTCCTCAATCAAGGGAAAGTTTAACATTACTCCTCTTTCTATTAAACTCCTTATCATATTGAAACACAACAAAAACCTTTCCAAATCTTTGCCATTTTTTGAATATCCATCTAAAATGTCTATTTTTAGGACGTAACCTTTATAAGCTCACATGATGTTGGTCAAAACGTTTAGTAGCGCTGTTTATGGTATTGAAGCCACCACGATTACGGTGGAAGTCAATATTTCAACCGGAGCGCATTATTATATCGTAGGCCTTCCAGACAATGCCGTGAAGGAAAGCCTGCAACGCATAGAAAGTGCCATAATGACAAAGGGATATCGCATGCCTCGACAAAAAATCGTGGTCAATATGGCTCCTGCAGACATTCGAAAAGAAGGGTCAGCTTACGATTTATCTATTGCCGTGGGCATACTGGCCGCATCCGACCAAATCAGCAATACATCCCTTGACGCATATCTCATCCTGGGTGAACTTTCTCTCGATGGGTCAATACAACCGGTCAAAGGAGCTTTACCTATTGCCGTGCAAGCCCTCAAAGATGGATTCAAGGGCATTATTTTGCCTTTGGCAAATGCACGAGAGGCCGCTGTTGTCCGTGGTTTACAAGTATTGGGGGTGCGACACCTCGGCGAAGTGATTGGCTTTTTCAATGGCAACAACAATATCCCCGCAACTGAAATCAATATCGAAACGGCCTTTTTGGAGAACATCAACAACTATGACGTGGACTTTTCGGATGTGAAAGGCCAGGAAAACATTAAGAGAGCCTTGGAAATTGCGGCGGCAGGTGGACATAATGTCATCTTAATCGGCCCTCCCGGGGCGGGCAAGACCATGTTGGCCAAACGTCTTCCCACCATTCTGCCCCCATTGACATTAGAGGAATCGTTGGAAACTACCAAAATCCATTCCGTGGCCGGACAACTGAATGCTCTTTCCTCGTTGATGACCATACGGCCCTTCCGCTCGCCACACCATACGACATCCGATGTAGCTTTGGTCGGTGGGGGGTCTAACCCGCAACCCGGAGAAATCTCGTTGGCACATAACGGTGTTTTGTTTTTGGACGAATTGCCCGAGTTTAAACGGGCTGTATTGGAAGTCATGCGCCAACCGTTGGAGTCGAGAAGCATCACCATTTCAAGAGCACGATTTTCCGTAGATTACCCCGCTAGCTTTATGTTGATTGCCGCGATGAATCCCTGCCCATGTGGTTATTATAACCATCCGGAAAAAGAATGTATCTGTGGTAGCTCGGTTGTGCAGCGTTATTTGAGCAAGATTTCAGGGCCATTGCTGGATCGCATTGATCTTCACGTAGAAGTGACACCGGTAGCATTTAAGGAATTGGCCAGCGCACGCGGGGCAGAAAAGAGTGCCACGATTCGTCAAAGAGTGATCGATGCCCGCAAAATACAGGAGAAACGTTTTGCGAGCCAGCCTCAGGTCTATTGCAATGCACAGATGAACAGCAAAACGTTGCGCGAAGTCTGTCACGTAAATGAATCCGGCAAACAATTGCTCAAAGTGGCGATGGAAAAGTTAGGGTTGTCTGCCCGAGCTTATGACCGGATACTAAAGGTCGCCCGTACTATTGCTGATATGGAAGCGTCGGATGATATTCAAAACCACCATCTTGCAGAGGCTATACAATTTCGGAGCCTTGATCGTGAAAATTGGGCAGGATAAAACAAGGATAAAGAAGAAGGATGAAGGAACAAGAACGTGATGCAATACCGCTGTTTGGAACGTGTGTCGATTTTTAAAAGGGCATTTAACCCCTTGACATGAGAGAGGTTTGGAAACCTGAACAATTTACGTTTATCCTAAAACTGCTCAATAAAATGTCGAAAAGCCCACGGATACAGTAAAAGTGTTAGTACCAATCCGGTTAAGGCACCAAAAAGATGCGCATCGTGGTTGATACCGTCCTGTGCTTTTTTGGAGGCCCAGATGCAGTAGCCTAAAAATAAAAAGGCAAACAAATAAGCCGGTATTGGAATGACAAAAAATAAACCCAGCAACGCATTAGGTTTAAACAAGATGAAACTGAACAATACTGCACATATCGCACCGGAAGCACCCAAACTATAATATCCAGGGTTGTTTTTCTGTTGGAGGATGGTCGGAATATCGCTCAACACCAAACTAAGGATATACAACAACGCAAAAAACAAATGCCCGACAGGACCACTAAACTGTACAAACATGGTTTCTAGACTAAATCCGAAGAAATAAAATGTCATCATGTTAAAAATGAGATGCATCCAATCCTTATGGATAAGCCCACTGGTGATGATGGTGACTAATTTAGACTTGTCTCTATGGATGGCATAAGGATGCAACATGTACTTCCCGTATAGTTGTGGATTGGAAAACAGGTACAAACTGCTCCCTATGGTCAGTGCAAAAATAAGGGAAGCAACGGGTGTTGCAAATAGGGCTTGTATCATCTAAAAATATCTAAAGGTCAAAATCTATCTTCTATAAGGAAAACGTAAAGCTCTTTAGGGCCGTGCGCACCCAACACCAACATCTTTTCAATATCGGCCGTGCGGCTTGGCCCGGTAATGGTCGTCAACATCGAGGGCAAATGTTCGCCATATTTTTCTTTTACTATGTTCATGGCGTGTCGAATATCCATCACCAACTGCGATGCTTTTGCAATGACAATGTGGACAGGGGGATATATACTCAACCGCCGACCACCTGCTTGGGCATTGGAAATCAGTATACTGCCATTTCGCGCGATTAGGGCTTCACAGGCTGTAATACTCGCCTCCATCGATTCCAAATGTTGTGGCGTCGTGTATACGGGGAATCCGTATTGGTTCAACAATTTTTGGATCTGCAATTCCCAGGCATGTATCTTGGTGATTTTCAAACCTTCCGCCAAGACAATAAGGTTTTCTATGAGCGCTATTTCACCTTCACAATACACAAATTTCCCGGCTACATGGGTCAACTCCCTAGCAAAGGTCACATCCAACGGCTCTTCCTCGTCTTTGTAAAGAGGAGAGTCCTCAAAATCCATATGAGGATGCTCACGCTTTTGTAACAAAGCCTGACGAATCTTTTTGAGCATTTTCTCCTTTGCCGTTGTGTGTCTGATGTTCATATACAGAAAAAAGAAGATGCCTCCTGTGTTGTTTCTAACAGACACAGGAGGCATCTATCTATTTTACTATTTATTATTAGCCTCTACGTTATTTTCGGATTCCACTTCATTATTTGCGCTATCCGGTGGAAGATTTAGTGGTAGATCTGTTTGCGGTACACCGCCACCATCAGCCCCTCCGTTTACAAACTCATCGTATGTGGTACGGTTGCCAAACGGGCGCTTACCCAAAATTTCCTCCAGATCACTTTGGAATAAGATTTCTTTTTCCAATAATTTTTCTGCAATCTTGATTAAGCCATCCCGTTTTTCCAAAAGTAATTGTTTCGTACGTTCATATACCGCCTCAATAAGCGCCCTTACCTCCCCGTCAATTAATTCTGCCGTTTGGTCGGAATATGGCTTTTGGAACTGCGATTCGCCTGAGCTATCCCGAAACGAGACATTACCTACCTTATTGTTCATGCCATACACAGCGACCATTGCATAGGCTAATTTGGTAATGCGCTCCAAGTCATTTTGTGCACCCGTGCTGATTCGGCCAAACGTAATGTCTTCGGCTACGCGACCACCCATTGTCATGCACATACTATCCAAGAGCTGTTCCGTCGTATACAAAAACTGTTCTTTCGGTAAATACTGCGCATAGCCCAACGCCGCCACACCACGTGGTACGATGGAAACTTTTACCAAAGGATCGGCATATTCCAAAAACCAACCGGCTATGGCATGGCCCGCCTCGTGGTAAGCCACGATTTTTTTCTCTTCGGGGGAGATAATCTTATTTTTCTTTTCCAAACCACCAATTACCCGGTCAATTGCATCTTGGAAATCTTGCATATCGATGGCCGATTTGTTTTTCCGCGCAGCAATAAGCGCCGCTTCATTACAGACATTGGCAATTTCGGCTCCGGCAAAACCCGGTGTTTGGGCTGATAGTTTTTTTGCATCAACCTCTTCGGCCAATTTCAAAGGCTTCAAGTGCACATTGAAAATGTGTTCACGGCCTATCAAATCAGGTTTGTCGATTGAAATCTGCCTATCAAATCGACCTGGGCGTAATAACGCGGAATCCAATACATCCAAACGGTTTGTTGCCGCCAGGATAATCACCCCTAGATTGGTACCGAAACCATCCATCTCCACCAACAATTGGTTCAAGGTGTTTTCCCGTTCATCATTACCTCCCATAATGGAGTTCTTGCCACGAGCTCGTCCAATGGCATCAATCTCATCGATGAAAATGATACACGGCGCTTTCTCCTTCGCCTGCTTGAACAAATCACGCACCCGCGAAGCACCCACTCCGACAAACATCTCCACGAAGTCTGATCCGGAAAGCGAGAAAAACGGTACTTGTGCCTCACCGGCAACGGCTTTGGCTAACAGCGTTTTACCCGTTCCGGGAGGGCCGACCAATAGTGCTCCTTTTGGGATTTTACCACCCAAGTTGGTGTATTTTTTAGGATTTTTCAAGAAATCAACGATTTCCATCACTTCCGTTTTGGCCTCTTCCAAACCAGCTACATCGTTAAATGTAATGTTGATCTGCGATTCCTTATCAAACAACTGTGCCTTTGATTTTCCAATATTAAAAATGGCTCCTCCGCCACCTCCTGCCGCGCCACCCATGCGGCGCATGAGCAATATCCAAATGACCACAATGATCACCAACGGAAGCATGAAGGAGATAAACCAGCCGGCCCATGGACTGGCCGGATTGTAATGTGGTTCTATTCGCACACGGTCTTCCGGCAGGTTTTCCTGCGATTTCGCCAGCTTGTCGGATAATATTTTATCAGAAGGCTCCGTAAAGGTATATTGTGGACCTGCCGCCGGTGAAAGCAATAAAGAATTGGCGCTTGGTGCAACCTCCTTATATTTTTCATCACTTAACCGATCTTTCTTGATATATACTTCTACCTCCACTAAGTCGTTTCTCTTGACAGCTACTAATTTTTCCACATCGCCAGGCAACAACATATCCTTCTCAAACTTGGAATAGGTTATCTCTTTTGAGGGCTCACTACTGAAAAAGTACTGTAACCCGAAGAAGCCAAGGATAATCAATATCCATATCCACATCATATTGAACTTAGGCGGTACTGGGGTTACTTTCTTATTCGGAATTTTCTTCATTACGCTCTTTATATCTAAATTACTATTACAAACATTTAAGCACTTTGATAAGTTTGGATTTGGGCATCACCCCATAAATCTTCTATGCCATAATGGCGTCTTTTCTCTGTTTTAAAGATATGAACCACCACATCGACAAAATCCAATAATATCCATTCTCCATTTTCATGCCCTTCCTTATGCCAGGGTTGCTGTTCAAAGGCCTTGTACACTTCCTCTTCCACACTTTTTGCGATGGCGTTTACCTGAGTGTTAGAATCGGCATGACAGATGACAAAGTAATCTGATAAGGTCGAATGGATACTCCGCATGTCCAAGCGCACAATCTCATTGCCTTTTTTCTCCTGCATCCCCAAAACAACCACATCCGCAAGTTTTGTCGACAATTGTGATTTTGTGTTTTTACTCATTAAAAAATATTAGTTTTGAATAATTTTTATTGTTTAATTATATTTTCCTCTTGCAAAATAACACATTTTCCGGACTTTACCTTAGACAAAATTTAATTGTATTGGAAGAAGTGCCTTCAACAAATGATTATTTGAAAAATCTTTTGTCAAATATTAAGCCACTCCCCGAATGCACTGCCATTATGGCAAAACACCAAACGCAAGGCAAAGGGCAACGAGGCAATATATGGCTAACCGACAGCGGGAAAAACCTTACATGCAGCGTGCTTCTCTATCCTTCTGACCTCTCAATAGACCTTGCGTTTAATCTGAACATGTTGGTTTGCCTCGCTGTGCAAAAATGGCTAGATCAATATGTGCAAAATGTACGTATCAAGTGGCCCAATGATCTCTACATCCGTGATAAAAAAATCGGAGGCATACTGATCGAAAACCAACTCATGCAACAGCGTATCAAATCATCCATCATCGGCATCGGGATTAATATCAATCAGGACTATTTCTCGGGCGATCTGCAAAAAAAAGCAACTTCTCTCAAAATCGAAGACCCCAAGCACACACATCAAGATATCACAGTCTATTGCATCTCTTTGTTGGAAACTATCGCCTCTTACTATCAATGTATAGACTTAAGGCAAACGCAGGAATTGCTAACGCAATATAATGCCTTGTTGTACAGAAGAGATCAGTTGGCCCGATATGAAGTTGGTGGAACAGCACGAGAAGGCACGATTAGAGAAGTGGATACACAGGGTAGACTTATCATCGAGTTCGGCTCGGAAAGAGAGACTTTCGACCTGAAAGAGATTAGGTTTCTTCCTTCGGAAGGATAAGACATGCATAAATTTGATGTCTACCCGTCGTGCATTAAAAGCTCTATCTTGTTCATCCTGACGACAGGAATTGTGAAGCAATCATTCATGCCATAAAAAGCAAACACGAATGAATAACGATCTAAAAATCATATCTTAACAAGACTTTAGATGCTTCGGCAAGCCGAAGCATGACAATAGAGGCGCTCCTGTATCAAAATGCACAACGGGTTAAACCTTTATCGAAGCATTATTGAATGTCTAACGAAGCCTTGTAATTAACGGGCATTTCCAAAAGGATGAGCTTTTATCCCCAAAAAATTACTTGTTTCACGGCTTCCTTCTTCCTAAATTTGTCCATTCGATGAAAAGTTTTTAAACTTCCTTCGGCTCAAACAGTCTATTAATAAAAGAACGAATCATAGCATATGAAAAAACTAAGTTTATTGCTTGCAGTTGCATTATTTACCGTTACGGGGGCCGTGGCTCAGGTATTGAATCCTGTCAAATGGCAGGTTGCTTCCAAAAAACTAAACGATAAAGAAGCGGTTATCTTTGTAAAAGCAGTCATTCAGGAGGGTTGGCATATCTACGGACTAAATGTGCCTGATGGCGGACCGATATCAACTTCGTTCACCTTTGCCCCATCGAAAGACTTCACTCTTAACGGCAAGATTGCCGCTCCGGCGCCAAAGTCCAAATATGAAAAGGAATTTAAAATGGATGTTCCTTTCTACTCAAAAGAAGTGACCTTTCAACAAAAAGTAAAACTCAACAAAGGTCAGACGACCGTAAAAGGTGCAGTGGAATTTATGGCCTGCGACAAGGAAAGGTGTTTACCACCGGATGAATATGCTTTTAACGTCACAATTAAGTAGCATTTACAATATTAGAACGAGAAAAAGGCAGTTGTTTACTGCCTTTTTTTTATTTTAGCGGCTAATCAAAAATTGTGTTATGCATTTACGTTTAAAGCGTTTCATCATATTGCCCTTTTTGCTGTTTATCCTATGGCAACCATCTTTCGCACAACAAGATAGCTTGATCTCTACGGAAGGTATCGAATTTACGGACGGATCGTCGGAAGACGACACTGTACAAGAATTGGTGGAAGTGCCGGACGACTTGGTCTTTACGGACGGAACTGATACAGCGGAAACACCAACTGATAGCACCGCAATCACCTCTATAAGTGATAAGGGCCAGGACGCACAGGCACAATCCTTGTGGGGAATCTTCATCGCAGGGCTTGCAGGAGGTTTTTTGGCATTCTTTATGCCTTGCATCTACCCGATGGTGCCACTCACGGTAAGTTTTTTCACCAAAAAATCAGGTAGCCGTGCACAGGCTATTTCGCAAGCATTTCTTTATGGGTTGTCCATCATCGTGATCTATGTTGCTTTGGGCATGCTTATTACCATGATATTTGGTGCGACTGCGCTAAATGATCTTGCCAGCAACGGCATCTTCAATTTTTTCTTTTTCCTGTTGCTGATCGTGTTTGCCGCATCTTTTCTTGGTGCATTTGAGATAACATTGCCCAGTTCTTTTGTCAATAAAATCGATTCCAATTCGGATAAAGGAGGTTTAATAGGGTTGTTCTTCATGTCGGCCAGCTTGGTAGTGGTGTCTTTTTCGTGTACCGGCCCGATTATCGGCACGCTCTTGGTCGAGGCCGCCACCAAAGGCGAACGATTGGGGCCAGCTATTGGCATGTTGGGTTTTTCGGTGGCCCTGGCCATTCCCTTTGTGCTGTTTGCCATGTTCCCGTCCATGTTAAAGTCAATGCCTAAGTCGGGGGGGTGGCTGAATAGCGTGAAGGTGGTGCTGGGCTTCTTGGAGTTGGCGCTGGCTTTGAAATTCTTATCCAACGTGGACTTAGCCTACAATTGGAATTTCTTGGATCGTGAGGTCTTTTTGGCGCTATGGATCGTAATTTTTGGTTTGATGGGACTTTATCTCATCGGAAAGATCAAATTCGCACACGATAGTCCGTTGGATTTTCTTTCCGTGCCGCGCACCATCATTGCTGTTATCGTCCTTTCATTTGTGGTCTATATGGTTCCGGGGATGTGGGGAGCTCCGCTGAAGTCCATCGCGGCATTTTTGCCACCCATCGGTACGCAGGATTTTGACATCTCTGCCGGGACGGGGTCTTCAGAAGTACATAGCCAAGGCAATGTAACCCAGCGCAAGCACTATGCGCATTTCCACAGCCGCTCCACGATCAAGGGTTTTGACCCATATTACGATTACGAAGAAGCTTTGGCCGCGGCCAAAGAACTTGATAGACCGCTATTGATAGATTTCACCGGATGGACGTGCGTGAACTGCCGGAAGATGGAAGCCAATGTATGGTCAGATCCAACGGTAAAGAACATGATCAACAATGAGTTTGTGCTAGTGGAACTCTACGTAGATGAAAAAGATCTTAAGCTACCCGAGAATGAGCAGTACATTTCGTCAACAGGAAAGAAAATCGACAATGTAGGAAAACGCAACGCAGATTTCCAGATTACGAAGTTTGAAAGCAACTCGCAACCGCTATATGCCCTGGTGGACAACGAGGGCGAGTTGTTGGTCCCTACAAGAGGGGCCGACTACGATATCGCGCGCTACATCGCCTTCTTACAATCGGGAATAGATACATATAAAGCAAAATAACAAAAGCATTATTGAAAATTTAATATTAAAATACGCCAAACTTTAGATAATTTTGAACGCATGAACACAATCAAGAATATAGCTGTATTGACATCCGGAGGCGATTCACCAGGTATGAATGCGGGTATCCGCGCCGTGGTGCGTACTGGTATTTATAATAACTTAAATGTATTTGGCATACGCAAGGGTTATGATGGCTTGGTCAATGGAGAGATTATTCCGATGGATGCTAAATCTGTTGCCAACATTATCCAACGAGGAGGCACAATTTTAAAGACGGCAAGAAGTGAAGAGTTTAAAACGTACGAAGGCCGCAAAAAAGCTTTTGAAAATATCAAAAAACTGAATATTGATGCTTTAGTGGTCATTGGTGGCGATGGTACGTTTACAGGAGCTTCCAAATTTATAGAAGAGTTTGATATTCCTATCATTGGAATGCCCGGCACGATCGACAACGATTTAGCCGGAACTGATTTTACTATCGGATATGACACGGCTATTAATACTGTTGTCGATGCGGTTGACAAAATACGTGATACAGCCGAATCACATGATCGCGTTTTTGTGGTCGAAGTGATGGGTCGTGACTCGGGACTGATTGCCCTACGTTCAGGCATTAGCACCGGTGCGGAAGCGGTATTGATCCCCGAAATCAAAGTCGATTACGACGCCATTATGAAGCGTTTGGACAAAACTCGGAAAAACAAATCTTCACGTATCATCATTGTAGCCGAAGGAGACAAAGAAGGGGGCGAAGTGGTTGCCGAAAAGATCAAAGAGAATTTTCCGCACTATGATGTCCGGCTTTCGATATTGGGCCATATCCAACGGGGTGGAAGACCCTCCTGCATGGACCGTGTGCTCGCCAGCCGATTAGGTGTTGCCGCAGTGGAAGGCCTATTAGAAGGACGCCGAGGTGAAATGGCCGGATTGATTTGTGGAGAAGTGCAATTCACACCGTTTAACAAAGCCATTAAGCACATCGACAATATCAACGAGAACTTGACCCGAATCGTAGAGATTTTGTCTTTATAATAAAGGTAATTAAACTATCTTCAACGAATTGACTTCAGTCGCCTAACAATAAGGCGACTTTTTTTCGTTTAGAAGCAATCATACACCATAAAACAATCAGGCGGAAGTAGGTTAAATAAAGGCCTCATATTCTGTTCACCCGCTGTTTTATTTGATGAAAACCTGTTTCCCAATTAAAAAGTACAATGGCAAAAAGAATCAGCAAATAGGCTATATACTTATGTGCATCTACGGGCTCACGAAAATACAAAACAGCCAACGAAAAGGCTATCAACGGATTAATATAGAGCAAAACACCTGTTGTTGTGGAAGATATGCGGGTAAGGGCGTACATGCTTAGGAATAAAGGTATGATTGTAAAAATAATGGCTATGGTCAATATACTTTCCCAAAAAATTAATTCTTGCGGTATAGCATGTTGGTTGAAAATCAATCGGGGCACAACAAACACCGAACATACGCTGAGCTGAATAGCCAAAATATGAAGCTTGTCAAACCCTTGGGCAATACGTTGCACCACCAAATAGAAAGCATACAGGGTCGCGATGGCAATAGACCACAACGCATCGGTGAGCGAACCGCTAGCCAACATCAAAGCGCTAACAAGGGCTATTCCTAATGCTATTTTCTTCACTGAACTGAGTTTTTCCTTCAAGACCCAAAAAGCGGCAATTGCCGTGATAAGCGGACAAATAAGATAGGCAAAGGCGGCAGATTGCACACTGATGTGGTTAACGGCATAGATGTAGGTATACCAATTGCCAAAAATTAGTGCAGATGCCACTAAGATAAACCCAAGAGTGCTTTGGCGCTCCCGTTTGCTTTGCTTTTTAAAGGT
Organism: Sphingobacterium wenxiniae; assembly: GCA_040394995.1. Lineage (GTDB taxonomy): Bacteria > Bacteroidota > Bacteroidia > Sphingobacteriales > Sphingobacteriaceae > Sphingobacterium > Sphingobacterium wenxiniae_A. The sequence goes on along the minus strand of JBEBRE010000023.1, from coordinate 10,211 downwards.
TTCGATATCCTTTCTCAGCGACGAACGTCTGAATAGCAAGAGAAATGACCACACCACCACAAGAGCGGTCAATATCCGGTAATACAGGATGTCCTCGGCCGAATAGTGCTTTATCCACCGGACGGGAATAGCCATAAATCCCCAAATGAGCGGCGCTAAAAAAGCCGCAAGAAAATAACTTCTGCGGCTTGTTCTTTGTTCTTGTCGTTCTTCCACAGATCAGGCTCTCCAAGCGATAACTGAAATTTCAACATTCACATTTTTAGGAAGCGTTTTCACCGCTACGCACTCGCGTGCCGGCTGGTTTCCCGTGAAATACTGCGCGTAGACCTCGTTTATGGTTGCAAAGTCGCCCATATCGCTGATGAATATGCTCGTTTTGACCACATCGTCAAAACTATATCCTGCATTTTCAAGTATGGCTTTTACATTCTTCAACACTTGGTGTGTCTCGTCGGCTACACCGGTGGACACCAGCTCCATCGTGCCGGGTACCAATGGAATCTGTCCGGAAACGTAAAGCGTATTCCCTGCCTTAATGGCCTGATTATAGGGTCCGATAGCGGCAGGCGCATTTTCAGTATTTAAAATCTGCTTTTGTGACATGTATTATTTGGATATAAATATTTTATAGAGGATGGCCAGAATAAACACCGTGATCGCGATAATGTTCATGACACGCATCGCCCTCCTGTTAAATCGCGAAGACTTTGAGAGTTCCGGTTTGCTATGCTGCTCCATAAAGCTAAGTTACGACGCTTATTTGGAATTCGCAATATTAATCCCTATCAAATTTTAGCAGATTTTTTTCGGAATTGCAGAAAAGATATCTATTTTTGTCCCATTCAGAAAAAACTGTTTGGGAAATTAGCTCAGCTGGTTTAGAGCACTACCTCGACAAGGTAGGGGTCACTGGTTCGAACCCAGTATTTCCCACAAAAAAGCCCTTAAAAGGGCTTTTTTAATTCAATATCAATCAGAATATGAGTGATTTTTTGAGTGACTAATGGATGATTTTTATTTACACCTAACACGGGCGCATATGATTCTTCCAAAATTGCCAAAGCGAAATTTCTGATTCACGCCGGTCTCAATTACTGCAGAATCTCCGCCAATTTCTGCTCCAGGGCAGGTCCCCTTAGATTAGAAGCAACGATTTTGCCCTCCGGATCTATAAGATAGTTTTGAGGAATCCCTCTAATCGAATACAGCTCGACGACGGGAGACTCCCAAAACTTCAAATCTGACACATGAGGCCACTGCTCTAACTGGTCGTTCTTAATGGCATTCATCCAAGCTTCTTTCTGTCCCGGTTTGTCAAACGAAACGCCCAAAACAGTAAAATTTTTGTCTTTAAACTTATGGAACGCTGCAACGACAGTCGGATTTTCTCGACGGCAGGGCCCGCACCAACTTGCCCAAAAATCAACCAGCACATATTTGCCTCGTAATGAAGACAACGAAAGGTTGTTTCCGGCTGTATCCGGCAACGTAAAATCAGGCGCAATGGATCCAACAGCCAATTTACCCATCTCGGCAATTTTTGCTTCCAGCGATTTGCCCAATTTAGATAATTTTAATTCGGTAGCCAAAGCCTCAAAAGAGGGTTTAATAAAGTCTGCCAAATTTTCCGGCGACGCCAATTCGTCCAAAATTGTCAAAGACACATAGCTATTTCGGTGTTCTTTCACAAATGTCTCGTTGATATGACCTTGTTTCTGGTAAATCACGCCGGCCTTAGCCTGTAGTCCTCCCATAAATCCTTCGTCTTGCTTCTGTTCATCAGAAGCAGCCATATATTCTTCATTCAAAGCAGCAAATTCCTCTTCAATGGCTTTCAATCGTGATTTATAAACCGTAAAATCATCGTTAATACTGTTTCCGCTGACAACAGCTGTTCCCAAATCAGGTCCTTCAACTTTGATTACTCCCTTGGCAAGATAGATTGAGTTCATAGGAGGCGCTTCATCTAATTCCCGAAGGGCGTCCATCGTTTGGCCATCTGCGGCCAAAAGCAACATGGCCTGTGTAGGCGCTGTTACCGAACCTTGATACTTAAAAGATCCATTGCTTACCTTCACGGAATCCAAAACGGACTGGCCATTATCTCTATAATGGATAAATATCTTTGCTTCAGGTTTCGTTGAACCGATTTTACCGTTTAAGGTAAATTCCTCCTGGGCCGACAAAAGACCAGGCACTATGCATAGACCTGCTAAAATTAAATTTCTTGTATTCATATTTAAAAATGGACATCCCTTACGGGATAACGATAACGGCTTCATTACCTTTACCGTGCAAAGTAGCTAAAAATCTATGCCAATTCCCGTTAATTAGTGTTAATTCATGTCATTTGCACAAAATTGTGACCATGTATAAGCAACATGAATTACCATTTACCACTGGCACCGCCACCTCCGAAACCACCGCCACCAAAGCCGCCGAAACCACCACTGCCTCCGCCTCCAAACCCACCTCCAAAACCGCCTCCGCCGGAACCGCCTCCGAAACCACCTTTGCCCAAATTGTTCAGCAATGTCCACCAGAAAATATCCGATGCACCTTTTCCCGTCATTACATTGCCTCCGCGACCACCACCGCCACCTCTATTTTTCGATAGGAGTGAAAGAATTACAAAAATGATGATGAAAATAACAACCAGCGGAATACCTCCACCTTCACTACGGGTTTGATCCTTCGGATCAGCTTTATACTCTCCTTTTGTGTAGGCAATGATGGCATCCGTAGCCTTATTTAGTCCGCCAAAATAGTCCTCTTGTCGAAAGGAGGGTTTAATTTCGTTTTGGATAATCCGATAGGCAATCACATCGGGCAATGCCCCTTCCATCCCATAACCGGTTTGGATGGTAACAGCACGGTCATCTATGGCCGCCAATAGCAATATCCCATTGTTATACTTTTTACCGCCAACACCCCATTTTTTAGCCAAACGCACGGCATAATCTCCTACCTCATAACCATCAGTCGTCGGAATCAAAACCACAGCAATCTGCGTAGAAGTTGAATCTTCAAAAGACAACAACTTCTGCTCCAACATGTTGATCTCTCCCGAGCTAAGCGTCCCGGTATAATCCGTCACCAAATGGTTCGGAGCTTCTGGTAAATTTTGGGCACGGGCAATAGATACTACTGTCCAAAACAGCATCATTATAGTAACCCATTTCCGGGTATTCCAAATTTTTCTTTTTAATACGTACATCTACAAACTATCTGTTTCCAAAATAAATATCATTTGGCAGTTCGTTTACATCATCTGGTCTCTTGGGATAAAAATGCTGCAGCTGTTCCCCTGCATGATGAATGCCGGCAATCAAACCTTCGACAATTTCACCTCTCCTAAAAAAGGATGCCATTTCTTCTTTTGTGGCTTCCCAAAAATTTTCGGGAACTTTCTCGTTGATGCCCGTATCGCCAATGATGGCAAATGCATGGTCATCCAAGGCCAGATAAATCAACACGCCATTTTTCAACGTTGTTTTATGCATTCCCAATTGCTGAAAATAGGCGACAGCGGCATCCAAGGCTGAGGATGCTTCTAACCGCCGCTCTACAACTAAACGCAGTTCGCCTGACGTCATGTTCTCCGCAACACTGATGGCCTGAACAACCCTTTCCTGATCTTCGTTCGAAAAAATATCCATTTCTTACTTCATAAAAAAAGATGAATGCGCACTTACATGTAAGCCCCTACATCCATCTTTGCATCCTATTTACAAACTTTAAACTAAAAAGAAACTGTAGGTGCTTTGTCAGAACCTTCAGCTGCTTTAAATGTTCCCTTAGGTTTGAATCCAAAAATTCCAGCCATAATGTTGTTCGGGAAGCTTCTCACTGTTGTATTATAGTCCTGCACCGCTTCATTATACGCCCTACGTTCTACTGCAATACGGTTTTCCGTACCTTCCAGTTGCACTTGCAACTCTTGGAAATTGGCATTGGCCTTCAGATCAGGATAAGCTTCCACACTTACCAACAGCCTGCCGATCGATTGTGACAAAGCATCTTGGGTTTGCTGATAGTTAGCAATGGCTTCTTCTGAAAGATTAGAAGGGTCCACTGTCACGGAAGTAGCCTTTGCACGAGCCTCTACTACAGCTGTTAGCGTACTCTCTTCGTGTTGTGCTGCTCCTTTGACCGTATTCACCAAATTTGGAATCAAATCCGCACGACGCTGATAGGCATTCTCTACCTGTGCCCATTTTCCTTTTACATTTTCGTCTTTGGACACCATGGTATTGTATCCACAAGAACTGAACGATAAGGCTGTAAACAAACCAACAATAGCAATCAATAATCTTTTCATGTTCTGTGTTTTAATCAATTTTTTATAAAAATAAAAAAAATGTCGTAAAAACAACATGCTTCCCATGCAGGAATACAACAAAAAAATCCCTGATCTATACTATTATTGCTGTTGCACCATTTAACGGGCAACTAATCTCCGACCTTAACTACTCCAACGAAGGTGTCTTGAAAAGCTCATATATCAAGTCCTCACCTATTGACTCCTTTATTTTATCCTACATTTCCGTAAATTTGCCTTGTTTTGGGATAAAAACCCAGCCACGACCGTATATGCAAAAAGAAATCGAACTTGCCGTCTTTCCTGATTTTATCGAGGATAAACAGCATATCCTTCACGAAAGTGCCAAACAGCTTGGCATCAATCCGAAGCGTATTCAATCTATATTTGTACGCAAACGTTCCATCGACGCACGTGGCCGACAGGTGTGCTATCGGATACGGGTAGTTTGCTATATCGACGAACCCTACGTTCCGGAAGCGCTAACTCTTGCCATGAAAAGCGTGCAGCACGGCAAGCCCGTTATCATCATCGGCGCAGGGCCGGCCGGTTTGTTTGCCGCATACCGTTGTCTGGAAAGAGGGTTGAAACCTATCGTTCTCGAAAGGGGGAAGCCGGTCCGCGAACGACGTCGAGATTTAGCGAAGATCAACAAAGAAGGAACGGTCAATCCCGAATCCAATTATTGCTTTGGCGAGGGCGGTGCAGGCACCTATTCCGACGGGAAACTTTACACCCGATCCAATAAACGAGGAGACGTACAAAAGGTATTGCAGATTTTTGTGCAACACGGTGCCACCCCCGATATCTTGGTAGATGCACGTCCACATATCGGCACGAACAAACTGCCCCACATCATCGAAGACATGCGAAACACGATCTTGGAATTTGGAGGCGAAATACATTTCGACTGCCGTGTGGATGATATCTTAACACAGTTTGGTCAAGTAGACGGCGTCAAAACGTCTAACGGAAACACGATAAAGGCACGGCACATCATTGTTGCCACCGGACACTCCGCACGCGATATGTTTACCCTCTTTCGCCAAAAGGGCTGGCTAATCGAGCCAAAACCTTTTGCGCTGGGCGTACGTATCGAGCATCCGCAAGACATCATCGACCGAGCGCAATACCATTGTACCACGCGTCACGAAAACCTGCCTCCGGCCTACTACAGTTTGGTAGAACAAGTCAATGATCGGGGTGTATTTTCCTTTTGCATGTGTCCGGGTGGTATCATTGCCCCTTGTGCCACAGATGGCCGGGAAATTGTGGTGAACGGCTGGTCGCCCTCAAAGCGCAATAATCCACATGCCAATTCCGGCACCGTCACCCAGATCAACCTGGAGGATGTACCCCATGCGTTGGAAAACGCTTTTGCCCTTCTGGAGTTTCAACGCCAAATAGAGCAACGGGCTTTTGATCTCGGTGGCGGGAAACTCGTTGCTCCGGCCCAACGGATGGTGGATTTTGTAAATAACAGGGTATCCACATCCTTGCCGGAAAATTCCTACAAGCCAGGAACAAAAAGCGTGGACCTCAACGAGGTGCTACCCGGTTTTGTACATCAGGCTCTGCGCAGTGCACTGCCGATCTTTGGCAAGAAAATGAAGGGTTATTACACCAATGAGGCTATTCTGGTCGGTGTGGAATCGCGCACGTCTTCTCCTATCCGCATACCCCGCGATAAGCAGCGCCTGCAACACCCAGAAATTGCCGGATTGTATCCCTGTGGTGAGGGTGCCGGATATGCCGGGGGGATTGTGTCCGCCGCTATTGATGGCATAAACTGTGTTGATGCGATTAAGGAGTAGCATCATGTGGGAATTATTCGGCGCAAGATACGATCTCTCCGACTTTCCGGTTACCATGTTCTTGTCCAAATTTAACGTGGGCTATTTGATGTATTATTTGTCCAAAGTCGGGATTCCACATTTTGAACATCTAGCAATTACACGATATTTTTCAGAAATTTGCGTTATGGTATTGACAGAATAAAGAAAAGTCTTATTTTTGTAGCGCAATCGCGAAAGTAGCTCAGTTGGTAGAGCACAACCTTGCCAAGGTTGGGGTCGCGGGTTCGAATCCCGTCTTTCGCTCCAAAATAAAACAGGCCACCTATTTGGGCGGCCTGTTTTATTTTGGAAAACTATTTCCGTTAATACAAACTTCCTTTCGTATTCAGACAGCTACCAGTTAAAAACGACCGAAACACCATCAGGATTGTTTTCAAACGACAACAAATAGGTTTTGGTAATTTGATCCCAATCTTCTTCGACCAACACTTCTTTACCATCGACCAGCAGACTGCTTGGTTTGCGGGGAAGCAATACCCGTGAAACATTGCTGGTCTCTATAGGGCTTTTTGCCACAAAGGCATAGCTGTTCTTTTCGATCTTTTCTTCGTATACCCGAGAGGCCGAGGCAAGCACTTGTGGCCGCCGTTTATCTTTCACCCGGTCAATATTCACAAAGAAGCCCTGCTCGTTGGGTTGTACCTCTTTGGAGGTATACACCGGCAATTTCGGATCAAAGAGATCAATCAAGTGCCCTTGGATCCGATAGGCCCGATTATCCACGCTTTCGTCCAATACAGCGACAAGGTCGTACACGCCACGTTTCAGATAAAAATTGTTTTTGAATACCAGTTTACCTGCCTTTGCTTTCCCTTCATATAGTCTTTTTACCACATCCAGCAACTGTTGGCTATTGTCTGCCTTTAAGACAAAATCCTTGGGATCTTTCCGCAGAACATAGACAGCACCTTTGCCATAGAGATATTCGCCTTCCGGAGCCGAGTTTGCGATACTCATCTGCTCAAACAAGTGATCCGAAGGTCTTGCATATTGATTGCCTTTGGTATTCCACCATTCCTGTACGGTTTGGAAAGGATCGGTATCCGAACCGCTATACACCAATATGCCACCAGATTTCACCCATGCGGCCAAATGCGTATGGGCCTCTGGACTTAAGGGCTTCATATTGGAATAGGTCATCAACAAGACTTTCGTGCCGGCTAAAGCTTCCTTATAACCCAGGTTTTCGATATGCACGGTTTTGATAGGTACACCTCGTTTGAGGAAAGGCAATGCCTGACCATAAAAATTAGCCAATTGCGGATCTTCATAGCTTGCGTGGGTAGGAAAACGCTGAAACATCAAGGAATTGGCCATCAAGACACTGATACCGCTTGATCCTGTGACTTTATCTCCTGATTCAGGGATATGGTTCAAAGCGTTGATCATCACCTGCATCTGGGTAGAATAGTGTCGAGGTATGCGCTCCTTCTTGTCGCTATTTGCGCTTGTTCGATACAATCCTTCGTAGATGCGCTCTGGCCAGGGCATCACTTCGTAATTGGCAATATTAGGGTATAACAGCTGGGCTACAAAGGTCGCCTGATAGTTCTTTTTGTAATCTACCCAATCCTTGGCCCTATCCTCGATGGGATCGGTCAAGAAGAACATTTTGCGGCCGGTAGGCGCAGTCATCGATTCCATGGAGCCATATTCCAGAAAGGCGGTTTCAAAAACGCGTTCTTTAGCCAGCCCATTGAAATAATTGGGTTCGCGTGATGTTCCGGTCCACACTTGTGCAATATACCCATCTACACAAGGTAATGAAGCCAAACTGGCCTCGGGGCTAACGATCATCCATTGCGAATAATTCACCAAGGAATGGGTGGGCACGTAGCATTTGACATCCATGCCCTTGGTTTTGCCATAAGCCTTGGCATAGGTAAACACTTCGTTGATGGCATTGTAATACAGCCAATATTTCAATTTATTGGCCAAATAGGTGTTCTCGGGTGATTCGTGCTGTGGCCTCCAATCAAATCCATAATAGCTTTTCCATTCCCGCTTGAATGCCTCGCTATAGCCTGCACGTGCCCAAAACTCAGGCTCTTCCATGAAGATTTCATCAATGCCGGCATCAATAACCCGCTTTACGTGCATTTCCTTAAGGTATTTCAGATAGTTCTGGGTAGGTACAATATAAGGCACCATGTGTCCGTGCCAAATGGTGTCTCCATTCATTTGCACCTGTCCTTCATCCAGATGCGTTTTGCCATCCCATTGTCCGGTAAAGTAATCCTGATATTCACCCCAGGCAATTCCCGTCATGAAATGGGTAATATAGCCTCTATCGCGCCAGGACTTCACTCGCTCTTCAAAAGGAACTCTTTTAGACTTGTCAGAAGGATTGCCTCCAACCCCGTAAATCATGACAGCATCGGCTCTATTGTCGATGGTGGGCCGCCATTCGCGAGAGGTCTGGAATGTCGTTTTTACCCGATCTGCTTGCTGGGCAAACAGTTGCCCTAACAGCAGCGAAATGCCTATGAATAATACAATCTTCTTCATCTATAATGGATTTGGATTTGACGCTATTTCGTTAACGTATACTGGGAAAGGAGCGCATATTGCGCTGCAAACGTAAAAGTGAACATGCCTTCTACATTATTTTTATCCGTTTCTTGATCCCAGCCGGCCAATACATTGGTGGGAAGGAAACCGTTGTGTAAGAAACGGCCATATCCGTAGTCCAGATTTTGCTGAAAACTGTCAATATACCTGGCAACCGTTCCATAAGATGGATATACATCGAGATAACCACGCATCAAAACCCCGTTGAACCAATTTCGAAAACCTCTTGTGTCATAGGCATACAATCCGGGTACTGTGACATCTAATTTAGCAAAATAATTGAAACTGGCATCTGACAGTGCCTTGGCATCTGCTAAATAAATAGGGTCTTTGGATACACGATACAAGTCTGCCGCGCCGGAAAGCATGGTACCGCTATTGTAGGTATAGGGTGCGCCTACAGCTTTCAACAACGGCGTATTTGCACGATATTCTACACCCTTAACGGTCTCGTACACTATTTTACATTTAGCAGATCCACAATCACCCATCATATCTGCGTACACGCCATCTGTTCTTAAAAGATGTTTCTTTTGCCAATCGTATACTTTTTTCGCAAAATCGAGATAGTAATCGCTTTTCTTCACCTTTTTGGACTTGCGGGTCTTTTTGTCTTTCGGATCTATATACCGATGCTCTACACGATCCGATTTGCCTTTATACAGTTCATGCAACCACACCAATGGGCTAATGATCGGGCCATTACTGCATGAATGCTTGGTGACATAGCCTGGACCCCATGGGATCCCGCCATTCTCTTCGCCGTTGGCATCAAGAGTTGTGTCCCAACCATCCAATACGTACTCCGTCAAATATTCCGCTTGTTTTAGGTATTCTTTATCGCCTGTTAGTTTGTATGCTTCCAAAAACTCACGTGCCAGCCACATTTGGTCATCGTAGACATTGAGGATACCCGTGACATTTGCTTTACCTTTCTCACGTGCACGGTCGACAGCATATACAGTCCATTCTTTTGTCTGGGTAAAAGAAACCAGCTTAAACGTGCCTAAGTAATAGGCCGCATTGTCATACAATTTCTTTAACAAAGCCACATAACGATCGAAATGCGCGTCATATAACGCGGTGTTGCCATGCTCTTTCTGTGCTTTGAGGCCATGGAGAATTGCATTCACGGCCTCTATGGAGGCAGTATACATCCATACGCTCGCCTTTTCTCTCGAAAGCTCATTGGTGTAAGGGTTATAAAACCGGCCCATTGCCATCCCGTCTCCCGTAAAATGAGCCACAACAGCTTTGTCAGCCAATTGCATGGCCCGCAACAAGTTTTGAGTAGCTGGATCTTCCGAGTCGACGGAATGATGTGTCCGCCCATCGGATTTTCGCTCATGCTTGGAGAAGCCGAATTGAAAAGTTACCATTGCACCGGCCAACAAAGCCAACAGAAAGTATTTTAACTGTTTTGTCCGTTTCATGTTGTTATGTATGAATAGATTTAAAAT
>JBEBRE010000022.1:0-33270 GCA_040394995.1 Sphingobacterium wenxiniae | reverse complement strand
CCGTCCCATGGCCATTTTTCTACATATAGCGTTCGGCTGCCAATTTTGCGAACGGATTCCTCCAAATTATTACGCAGGGTATCTACTGCCGAGAAAACACCAATAATCGTCATGATACCAATTGTTACTCCTAAAAGTGATAATAATGTCCGTGTACGGTTATCCCTTAAAGCAGATACCGCAAACACAACGCTTTCCTTGAGTAACATAAAAACCAAACGCATATACGATGATAAAAGTAACTATTTTTTTGATTAATCTGTTATCCGTTTAGTCAATTAGAATTATTAACAAAATCAGCGGATGAGGCACGAGAAACAATGCACAAAAAAATTCACGGTTTAGTGATAAAATTTTGTAACTTTGTAAGCCTTTTTGATACCCCCGGCAAATGAGCATGTGTTGGAGGGATCATTAACGTACATATATCGAAAAGTTTAAAAATGAAATTATCACAGTTTAAATTCAACCTTCCAGAATCATTATTGGCTTCCGAACCATCAGAACAACGTGACGAATCTCGCCTAATGGTCTTGCACCGTGATTCCGGAAAAATAGAACACAAAATCTTCAAAGATGTATTGGATTATTTCGACGATCAAGATGTAATGATTTTGAACAATACGAAAGTTTTCCCAGCACGCATGTACGGTAACAAAGAAAAAACCGGCGCCACCATCGAAGTGTTCTTGTTAAGAGAATTGAACAAAGAATTACGTTTATGGGACGTATTGGTCGACCCAGCCCGTAAAATACGAGTGGGCAACAAGCTTTATTTCGGCGATGACGACCTATTGGTTGCCGAAGTAGTAGACAATACCACTTCCCGTGGACGCACCATCCGCTTCTTATTTGACGGAACCGACGAAGAGTTTCGTCGCAACATAGAGATTTTGGGCGAAACGCCGCTTCCAAAATACATCAAGCGCAAAGCGACTCCGGAAGACAAATTCCGCTACCAAACAATCTACGCCAAAAACGAAGGTGCCGTTGCCGCGCCAACAGCCGGCCTTCACTTCTCCCGCGAGCTGATGAAACGTCTGGAATTGAAAGGGATTAACTTTGCGGAGGTGACACTACACGTTGGCCTTGGCACTTTCCGCACGGTAGAAGTAGAAGACTTGACAAAGCACAAAATGGACTCCGAACAGTTCATCATTACGGAAGAAGCGGCGCGTGTTGTTAATAAAGGTATCGACATGAAAAAACGGGTTTGTTCCGTAGGTACAACTTCCATGCGCGCTATTGAATCTTCAGTCTCTTCGGACAAGCATTTGAAACCAGCCAACGACTGGACAAGCAAGTTTATCTATCCACCGTACGATTTCAGTATTGCCAATTCCATGATTACTAATTTCCATACACCGGAATCTACTTTGCTGGTCATGATCGCCGCATTTGCTGGTTATGAAAATGTGATGAATGCGTATGAAGTAGCCGTAAAAGAAAAATATAGATTCTATTCTTATGGTGATGCGATGCTAATTATTTAATCGCGGAACTAAAAAGGCCCATAAATTGTCATGTTTCGACTCCGCTCAACATGACAATTTATCGGTTATCAACATCGTTGATTTGCCTTGCATAGCCTTTCGACATTCTCCGCCAAACTGCTTGAAATAGGCAGTCGTTTATAGTGAAAGCAGAATTAACCTTTTCGGACAACCAAAAAGGAGGCTTGTGACAGCGTTAAAAATGATTGCAAACTACTTTAAACTTCAAGCTAAAATCCTAAAAAGGCATGTTGAGGATGCCGGATTTCCGGCTTTTGCACTTTTTCCCGCAATTGCATTACTCTATATTCTTTCATATTACGGGCTTAAGCAATATCCTACATGGGGGGCTTACTTACTCATCTTAGCCAACTTTCAATACCTTTTTGTTCTTTCTGATTTCAAAAGAAACGATTTTTTAAAGACTGTTTTTTTCCGTATCAGAGTATTACAAAATCAGGATACTGGAAAATTTCCTTGTGAGTTTGGGCTCGCTCTTCCTCTTGCTTCTACAACAAAACTACCTCTTAGCTTTTGTGCTCTTAAGCTGTTGCTTCTTCTTTATTTTTACGTCCACGACATCCATCTGGAAACAAAGTATTCCCACTCCTTTCACTAAGAAACCATTTGAATTTATTATAGGATTTCGGACCAATTGGTTGTTGTTATTACTATTGTACGTGCTTATTATCATAGCCTTTACGGTAAGCAATATCAACTTGGCCCTATTTAGCATGTTTTGCATATGTGTCTGTTGTTTCTTCTTTTACCAGGACCCTGAGCCTGTACTCATCCATTGGAATCAAATTCGCAAGCCTACAGCTTTTATGCGACACAAAATCGGGCGTGGTGTCGTTCAGCTGAGCGCGCTGTTAAGCCCATCCCTTGTCCTCCTTGCAATATGCTGTACAACAGAGCTCTACAAGGGCATTATCGTATGGCAGATCGGTATCACATTGATCCCGTTTATCATTTCCTTAAAATACGCTGTATTCCCCAGAAAGATAAATGCTACGGAAGCAACAGTTATAGCCCTTTGTTTGGTGTTTTACCCACTTATCGTAGCCGTTGTTCCGTATTATTATTTCAAAGCGATCAATAACCTAAAGAGCACTATATGATCCAAATATCCAATTTATCAAAGTCATACGGACATAAGGGAATTCTGAAAGAGATAAATATCACTTTTGAACAGGGGAAAGTTTATGGAATTGTAGGTGAAAACGGTGCAGGAAAGACAACCTTATTTCGTTGCATTGCGGGGTTAGATCATTATATCGGCAATATAAGTAGCGATACACGGTCTCTAAAAACCCATCTCGGGTTCTTAACTTCCGAACTGTATTATTTAGCTAAAACGACGGGTGAAGAATATATTTATCTGCTAACCGACGCCAGAAAGATCCAGGTAAAGGATTTAAACGAACGCAATATCTTCCAGCTACCATTGAAGGAATACATATCAAATTATTCCATGGGAATGAAGAAAAAATTGGCACTAACAGCCGTATTACTCCAAAACAACCAGTATTTTATCCTCGATGAAACCTATAATGGCATTGACCTTGAGAGCTCGATCATACTCACCGAGATCATCCATCGGTTGAAATCGCTGGGCAAGACGATTATACTGTCTTCGCACATTTTCGCTACTTTAAAAGAATGCTGTGACCAGCTATTTTTATTAGAAAACGGTCAAATTACTAAAAAAGTGGAAAAGAAAAATTTCCAAGAACTGGAAGATGAAATGAAAGAGAAAAAATACTCCTAAAGGATATAACGAAGCTAACTGATCGGTAACTTTTGACGGCAGTAAAGCGGATACGATTCCTCAGACAGTGCTTTTCGTGAAGAAAAAGCCAAACATAATCCAGAAGAACTCCTCGTTACTTCACAATCCTCCTACCACATGCTATTATTTTACGCTTTTTCGCTGTCAATAACGTAATCGGTGGAGACCACCGATAAGAATAACTGAACAGCATTTGATCTGTTTCATATTTCCTTTTGTTTAGATTCCCTTTGAAAACCAGATAAATGTCTCCTTTAATGTTACTTCCGAAGTAGTCTAATATTGCCGTTCAAGATCGAACGAACTTTTAAAACATGAAATCCGCTATCGGACATCTAAAAGCCCTGATAATTAATATTTAATGTGCGTGCGGGGCAAGAAACAATGTCACCGCTACGTGGCTTTTTACAATTGCACGCATTTTTCTATCATCATTTCAGTCCTACTGACTTGGAAATAACCACGTCTGGTGCAATGATTATAGTTACGGTGTGCAGTTACACCATGAGCCTCATCGGGATGAAATTTTCGCCAAACGAACGCCTATCCAGAGTTCACGTTAAACCATAAGAATGCATTCGCTTGGTGGCAATAGGTGAAAGGGTCGTGCAACAGAATAGCTATTCGGCTAAGCATGATCGGGTACGCAGGGCTCTCATACAGATGAGAACCGTACGCTTTCGGGAGACCGGCGAACTCCTTGGGGACAAAAGCGACCAGCAGACACACGAAATACGTATATATAACCCCACCCACATCGTACTTCTACGGTATTCCCAAAAAAAACAAACTTTATGGGATACACGATTGTCCATTCAAAAAAATGAAGTAAGTATGGAAAATTTAAAACAGGACACGATTGATCTCTTGGATCAATTGGTCGAAATCAACAACGATCGAATAGAGGGATATGAAAAAGCCATGGAGATTCTCCCTCCAGAAGACAGTTATGGTTTATATAACATATTTGAAAAATACAGGAGTCAGTCCTTCCAATTTAATGCGCAATTAAAACCATTGATTGCACAAATGGGAGATGTTCCGACGGAAGGTACTCGCACGTCAGGTAAACTGTTCAGGACATGGATGGAAGCCAAGGCAATGGTAGCACCTAACACGGTGAAGGCCATATTGGAAAGTTGTGAAAGAGGGGAAGACGAATTCAAGAGAGTGTACATGAATACTCTCGAAAAGTGTACCGATGCTCCGGCAGATATCATTACATTAATCCAAAGCCAAGCAACTTTCCAAAAGGAAGCCCACGATCATATCAAACAGCTTCGGGACAACATATCAGGCGAATAACATACGCTGTCCATTAGGGATATCGCGTGAACAAGTCAACACGATATCCCAATTTTCGTCCTCCCCCTACACTCAACTGACCAATCCGTTTCGTACAGCGAATTTAATCAAAGAAGCTGTGTTCCGGACACCCGTTTTTTCGATCAGGTTCTGACGATGGCCTTCCACAGTACGCTTGCTCAGGAATAACTTATCCGCTATTTCCATATTGGTATAGCCATCACTGATCAATTGCAACACTTCCAGCTCACGGTCGCTAATGTCTGCCTCGGCCATCAATTGTTCAAAATGATATTGCTGGGCGGGCAGATTGGCCACTTGTTCCAAGAGCAACATGGTCATTTCTTCACAGACATATCGTCCGCCCTGCGCCACATGATTGACACAAAACAACAACTCTTCGTACCCGACATTCTTCACCAGATATCCTTTTGCACCCTTGTTAAAGGCCTGAATGAGATTTTGGCTGTTATTCAGCATAGAGAGAATGATAACTTTAATCGAGGGGTATTGCAAAGACAATGTCTCGACCAGCTTAATACCATCCATATTGGGCATGTTGATATCTGTGATCACCATATCCGGATTGGTACCGTGTTCCAGCCATGCCAGTGCCTCTTCCCCATTAAGCACTTCGGCGACCACGCGCATACTCTCCTGTGTATCCAACAGCAGTTTGATTCCGTTCCGCACAACCAAGTGGTCTTCGACCAGCATAATGTTTATCATATATAGATGTTTAGTTATATAACGTGACAATTAAGTGCTTGTTTTTGGACGTTTGGATGATCTCTAACGTTCCCGAATACAAAGCTATCCTATTTTTAATTTTCTGAAGCATAAATCCGTCTATTATTTGTATATCAAGATCGCTATCAGCCACTTTTTCTTCATTCCATTCGATCATGATTTTAGCACCTTGATCTGATAACGTCAAAAAAGCTTTTTGTGGGATATCGATCTTTTTCCAAGCTTCAAAAAGCGCTTGCACAACTCTATAACAACAAAACTGCAATTCTGGGTTTCGGGTTTCTAACTTTTTATCTATTTTATAATGCAACGGGAAGCCCAATCTTTGGATAGCAGATACCATTTCGTCCACAGCCGGTAAAAATCCAATCTGTGTCAAAATACTGGGAGAAACCTCGTTTGCCATATCTGAGATCTGCTTGATAATGCGATTTAACACATCTTTTATGGGGGTGATTTCATTTTTAAATCCGTGCGTTAGAATAAAATTTTGCACACTTATTTTCAACGCGTACAGCTCTTGGGCAATATTGTCGCGCAGGACTATCCCGATACGATCTAATTCCGTTTCATACATCTCAAAAAAGGAGATATACAATTCGTCAAACCTATCTTTGGCTAATGTAGCAAAATAGTCGTTGAGATTTAGCAGGACAACGGAATAGCCGATTTCCTTTTTACCCACATATTCCTTTTTGCTATACATGGAAATCCATATTGTCCGTTTGCTATCCTTCTTAAGTTTTAGATAGGTCAACGTGGACGAAAAATTCATGCGGATTTGTCGAAAAAACTCTTCTAATCGCAATCTTTCTCTATCCACAAATAACCTAAAAAACAATGTGCCAATTAACTTATCCTTATGCTCCAATCCCAGATAATCGCTCAGCTGTCTGTTGATGTGCATGATTTCGTGCTTGCCATTTAACTGCAGGCAACCGATGATTCCCTTGGGAAAAACTTCCTTCACAATAAATACACTTTCTGGAAATTGGGCTTGACTCAATTTACTTCCGAAAAGGTCTTTATGGGTTTCTTGGTATTTTCTTCTATCCATCTAGTTTATGCATTAATTTTCCTTTTTGTAATGCCCTTTTATGTCTGAGATGTGCCATAGAAGATACAAAAATCAAACCCATTATAGTTTAACTTATACGGTATTTGAAAATAAAAGGTGCGGTTAATACGGATACGAAAGGGTGTAAAAGCAGAAGGATCAAATAGTGACCCTTCCGCCGGTAACGGGTATTGTCGCTCCTGAAATGTAAGAGGCCGCCGAAGAGGCCAGAAAAACGTATACCGGCGCAATCTCTGCCGGTTGCCCTGGTCTGCCGATGGGGGTATTCCCCCCAAATTTTTCATGATCTGGAATAGTACTGGGGATGAGCGGCGTCCATACCGGACCGGGAGCAACAGCATTCACGCGGATCTCGGAACCATCTTCCAGAAACCATTGTGCCAAGCTCGCAGTAAAGTTCTGAATAGCCCCTTTACTTGCCGCGTAAGGCAATAAGGTCGGATTGGGGTCGTATGCATTCACGGAAGTCGTATTGATAATCACACTGTCCTTTGGCATATGCTTTTTGGCGTGCTTAATCAGATAGAACATAGCGCTGAGGTTTGTTTCAAAAGTTTTATTCCACTCCTCAGCCGTGATCTCCTCTACCGAAGTATAAGTCATTTGATAGGCCGCATTATTGACCAGCACATCAACACGACCGAACAGATCAACACATTGCTGCACGATAGCCTGGCAATGGTCTTCCGAACGAATATCGCCACGTACGAGCAGGCATTTTTGGCCGCTCGCCTCTACCCAATATTTAGTATCGTGGGCGTCTTCGTCTTCCACGGTGTCTTTATACGAAATCACAACGTCGGCTCCTTCTCGGGCCATGGCAATGGCGGTCGCTTTGCCTATTCCGGAGTCGCCACCGGTGATTAACACGATTTTCCCGTTCAGCAAGCCACTTCCTTGGTACGACTCCTCGCCGTGATCGGGCCTCGGTTTCATCTTATCCGTCACACCTGGAACCGGTTGCTCTTGTTTTTCAAACGGTGGCTTGGGATAGTTTTTAACGTTTTCTTCCTGTTTTTCAATCTCTTTCATAACCGTCTTTTACTTTTCAAAACAAGATTGCCGTGTAAAAGTTGAGGATTGGTTAGAAAACAGGTGTTTAAAACAGTCTCCTACCCGTATAAATACCTTTCGCCACCCGCATGCCGAACTTTATTGCCGAGTAAACGTTAATACTGTACCGAGATATGTCAAAACAAAACATGATATAAAGCTATGAAAACACTGACACCTTCAATATTTGACGAATTGTTGCAAGGGGATACCGCAACACGGTTGACTATCTATCTCCCCGTCAACAAACAGGTAGCCGAGACAAACAACAACGTATTACAGCTAAAAAATATGCTGAAAGCGATAAAGACCAGACACGCAAACCTGTCTGCACTGTCCTCTCTCCTGAAACCGATCACAGAAAAACTGGATGACAATGAACTATTTAGAGGGCATGAAGGCTGTATAGGCTTTTTCGTGTCGAGCCAAGGCTATTTTGAGATATTGGCACTACCGAGCTGTAGCGAACCCTTTTATTTATTGGATGACTGTTTTTACATCGTTCCGTTGATCGATCTTCTTCCTAAATTGGACTATTATTATATCTTGTCGTTCGGGAAAAGCACGGTCAAACTCTTCAAAGGCAACTATTACGGTGTAGAAGAAATAACATTATCTTCTGAAATCCCAACCACCATGGAAGAAGCATTGGGGGACGAGTTGACACATAACCACTTGCACCCGGCTTCGGGGGCAGGTACAGGTCTTCATGGATATATGGAGATAACCGACGAAAAAGAAATCGACAGCACCCGTTTTTTTAGAATCATTGACACTGCTCTTTTCGAGCGTTATTTCCAACAGGAACCATTGCCACTCATTTTATCCAGTGTGGCAGAAAATATTGCGCTGTTTAAGAAAGTAAGCAAAAACCCCTTCTTAATAGAGGATAGCATCGTCATCTCGGCAAAGCCCGTCGCTTCTCCCCATCTCTTGCAAAGTCTAAAAGAGATAATAGCCACCCGCCAAGCAAGCAATAAACAGGCCATCATGGAGCGGTTTGAAATTGCAAAAGCAGAGAAACTCGGATTGGACCGATTGGCTAACGTGGCCATCTCCGTGATCGACAAACGTGCGGAGCACCTCCTCATTGGTGAAGGTAAAAAAATACATGGCGTGATAGACCAAGAAAGCCGAAGCGTGAAATATTTTCCGGAAAGTTCGCAGGATATTCTCAACCAATTGGCCGTTATCGCCCATGGCTATGGTACAAAGCTTCACGTCGTACCATCGGAAAATGGAGTATCACTTGCCGAAGGTGTCGCCTGTATAAATAGATATTAGGATAATGCAGATAGATTATTGCATAAAGCCGAGAACACCTACTGTTTCCCGGCTTTTTTATATACAATGAAAAACATGTTATGTTTATTAGTCGACTTCCGTACCCTTATTAGCACTTTTCTTAGCGATGTCTGTCAATAGCTCATCAGTTGCCTTCTCCTGTTCAAGAATCTCCCGCAGGACCTGAGCGGCCTCCTCATGTTCCATCAGCTCTGCATAAGTGGCCATACAACCATACGATGCGATTTCGTAATGCTCGATTTTCTGCGCGGCCGCTATAAGGGCAGCATCCAGCGCCTCGCTATCTTCAAAATCAGACTGTATTTCCGAGGCTTCCTTTAGTAACCCTTCCATGGCTTTGCAAGTTTTGCCACGAACCGGCAGATTCAATATTCCGAATACTTTCCGCAATTGCTCGATTTGCCATTCCGTCTGCTCTAAATGGGTTTGAAAGGCTTCTTTTAGTTCGTCGCCTTTGCTCGCTCCGGCCATCGTCTTCAAACCTTTCAGCAACTGACGTTCAGCATTGAACATATCTTTCAATTCGTCGACTAATAACTCGTGCAAATGAGCATTCGGCATATCCGTTGCTTCGTTTTTTTTCTTTTTGGTTTCCATAGTTTTATTTTTATTAATGATGAAACGTACTATACATCAAAACTACTAAGCCACAGAAAAGGTTCAAGAGAATTTAAAAGGAGGTATTTACACTGCCCAGATCACGTATTTATTGGAAAAACAGGCAAAATAACATTTGCAAATAGCGTATAATCCCGTTGCAAAACCCGTATTATCCGAGCGCATTTTGGTCTGTTTTTTGAAATTTGCTTAGAACATCAAAACAGCTATACCATGAATATACAAGACTTAAAAATCGAACCGGCACAAATGCGAAACCTTATTTTAGCTATCTTGAACGTACCGCATGAAGACAAAAAGCCGAAGGCCAAAGAAAATAACAAGCACAATATGAAAACGAAAGGAACAGACAGCGTCAAGGACGAGGCCAAATACAAGGCCCTACGCCGGGAAGGCGACAGTAAAGAAAAAGCAGCACGTATAGCAAACACGCCTAATGCCAGCCAAAAAGGTGGTAAGGCTACTGCTTTAGATGAACGAACAAAAACAGAGTTGTTGGCAGAAGCAAAAAAGATCGGCATCAAAGGAAGACATAAAATGTCTAAGAAAGCATTGATAGATGCTATCCGGAATCATTAACAAATGACAGGTCAGCATACGCCGCTTATACAACCCGAAGCCCTACAAGACGTAGGGCTTCAATATGTTTCGTGTTCGGATATTGGCTACAAGCGGGAAAATGGACGAAATGGCTTTATCTACAAGGACACCAAGGGAAGGATTATATCCAACCCGAAGACATTAGAACGAATTGCGCTTTTAAAGATTCCACCTGCCTGGAAAAATGTATGGATCTGTCCCGGGGCTTACGGACACATACAGGCTACGGGAAGGGATGATCGGGGGCGAAAACAATATCGTTACCATGATTTATGGAACACACTTCGAAAAGAAGACAAATTCACCAATCTTTATCATTTCGGCAAGCGGCTTCCTCTGTTGGAAAAACAACTCAAAAAGGACCTTCGCCAGAAACAGAATACCAAACCAAAAGTATGCGCGCTGGCCTTGGCGATCATGAATAAGACATACCTACGGGCGGGTAATACCTATTATGAAAAAACAAACCAGTCATTCGGGCTGACTACCCTGCGTAACAGGCATCTCAACAATGTTTCATCCGGCAAAGTATTTTTTCGCTTCAAGGGTAAAAAGGGGATTATGCAACAAACCTATCTGCAACAAAAATCTCTTATCAATATGCTCCGAAAAGTGAAAGAAATTCCCGGACAGCGGCTGTTTCAATATTACGACGAACAGGGAAATATCTGCCATTTGGAATCTGGAGACCTCAACGATTACCTGACACAAGCAATGAATGGCCGCTACACCTGTAAGAATTTCAGAACCTGGCATGCCTGCCTCCTCACACTTCAATATCTGAGTGCGCTTCCGATGGGAGGCAGTGCAAAAGAAAGACAACAATCTGTCATAGCAACAACCGATCGGGTTGCCGAGGCATTGGGCAACACGCGCACTGTCACGCGAAACCACTATATCCATCCACACATTTTCTCGGAATATCTTGCGGGAGCTTTAGATAGCTGGATAAAACGGGTTCAAAAACAAGGTGTGTTAGCCACGGATTCCCGGTCGCTGCGTCGAAAGCTACTGAATATGCTCAAAGTAAGTTCATGCGCATAATAAGATATGCTAAACAGCAAGTATTAATACGGTAATCCTCTTTTTCCAACGATTAAATACCTGTTTTTGATATAAGACAAAAACCAAACATCCTATGGATTGGTTCACTGTTAACGGCGTATGGTATGTGGCTTCAGCAAAAAAATACATACCGTCTCCAATATGTAATCGTTAAAGTCAAATAATGGCGCATAGATGTTTTTCTTTATGGTCTTTATAGCATTTTTACCGCACGAAAAACAGCAAAAAAAGACACCACTGGGTTAGTGAAGTAATAAAAAAACAACAATAACGTTTACCGTATGGAGATCCAACTACGCGAACTCGACATACTATGAAAAACTCTAACCCAGTAAGCACGTCTTATTTGCAGGAATTTGGCTGTCTGCTTATTACAGACATTCATTTAACTATTTTGGGAATATGTGAGTCGGCTGTTGCCATCGCTGGCATACCGGCTACCGAAATATTAGGCCAGCCGTTGCAAACTTTTCTCACGCGTTTGTTACCGGATGGTCATGATGACATCATCCAGATCTTAATCGATTTACAACATCACAAAATCCCCAGACAAGTTGTCTCCAAACGGATAGACGGCACCGACTACTATTTTAAATGCAGTATGCACGAATCCTTGATGTATATTGAATGGGAAGAACAGCATCAACTGCACATTCCGGCTTATCAACTGAACGATCTGGGTTTTTTGTTCGATAGATCGTACGACAACAATTGGTCTTATGTATGCCGGGCGATAAACCGACAATTACGTTTTGACCAGGTGTTTGTCTTGCAGGTGCATGAGACGGGACAAAGCAAAGTAATCGCGGGGGAAACCTCCAATGTACAGCCCTTTGTTGAAGGAAAGGAATTTTCACGGGATTTCTTATCCGAAGACCTCCTCCTATATTATGACAGCTTATCCTATCGCTATGTGCCTTCCTTTCACCATGTCCATCAAAAGTTTTACAGCATACAGTCTGTTGATGTATTGTGTAGCCAATTGGCCCCTCCCCCTTTGCTTCATCAAGTTTACCTAACCAAACTTGGTATCCAATCTGCATTATTTTTTCCGCTATATCTTGATGGCCATTTTTGGGGAATGGTCTGTGCGCACAATCGTACCCAAAAGGATGTGGATCTCCAGACAAGAAAGCTTTGTACTTTCATTGTCCAAAATGCCATGAGCAAATTTGAAAACACGGTAAAACAAGGGCTCTTGGACCGCAACCAGGAGGTGCTAAAAGTAGAAGCGCAATTGAAAGAGCAACTCCTCCGTGCCAAAACCGTCAACTGCGTCATGGTACAAAATATGGAACTGCTTCAAGACATGTGCAAGGCCGATGGTGTGGCTATTTATAACCAAGGGGATGTTTTCTGTCAGGGTAAATGTCCGGACCCGGAGCAGTTTTACGAGATTATTGAACTTTTGAAAAAGCTTACCACAAAAACTATTTTCAAGGATTACAATTTCAGATTGAGCCACGGGGCCAAAATAAAAGGAAAATTACCCATTGCCGGAATTCTGTCCTACACGATCGGTCAGGACAAAGATTATTATATCGTATGGTTTCGCAATGAAAAGATCACGACGGAAGTGCAAATGGAAGCCGATATCGACTTGGCGGAAATAAAAACCGCAACTGTGAAAACATGGAAAAAAACAATCTATGATTCTGCAGACCGTTGGGACGATGACGATCTCTTTTTCGTCAAAAGTTTGGAACGAGTTGTCAACGAATCCATTTTGAACAAGACCAAGGAGAAGCAATTACTAAATGAAGAACTCCTCTTGATGAACAACGAGCTCGAATTATTTACTTTCAGTATCTCGCATGATCTGAAAAATCCGCTATCAGTACTTAAAATGGGCATTCAATTCTTATCGAAGACCAATCACCTGCTCCCGGCTGACAAACGTTTGGAATGCTACAGCAACCTTAAAGGGAGCATCTCCAACATCGAAGGCATCATTAACAATATCGTAACGTTAAGCCAAAGCAAAACCACCGCGATTACCAAAGATCCTATCCCAATGTCGTACACCATCCGTAAAATTTCGCAGGATGCGACCTTGCTGTATAAATCGGAGGGCTGTACCTTCCATTTCGGAAAATTGTATCCACTGTGGGGCGAAAAAAGTGCGTTGTACCAAATTTTTCTTAACCTCATCGGAAATGCCGTGAAATATTCCAGTGCGCAAAGCAAACCCGAAGTATGGATAAAAAGCGACATTAGCCCAACCGAAGTGTCCTATTGCATCAAGGATAATGGCATCGGTATCCCTAAGGATACATTGCCGCACATCTTTGACATGTTCACCCGAGCACCCAATGCCTGTACATTTCATGGATCGGGAGTCGGGCTGTCTCTCGTCAAAAGAATTATGGAAAGATTAGGTGGTAGCATAGAAGTGAAGTCTGTGGAAAATGAAGGCACGGAATTTACCCTCTATTTCCCTGTGGTCTCAGACTTTCCGCCCTCTATGCTCCATTAGGTAAGCAGGGACATGGCCTACAATGCTTGATTTGAAAAAGACAAGCATTGCAGGATGCTATTTATACGGAATCACACGTTTTAATACGGAATTTCGTTGTTGGCGGTGTGCTACCGTCAACCTAAACCATGATTTATCTGTTATTCTCCATAAGAAAGTCAAGTCTTATCACACATAAATCATAAACAATGAAAATAGCCATTATCGGAACATACCCTCCTAGAAAATGTGGTATCGCCACATTCACACACGACTCGTACAAAGCGCTGCTTCAAGTTGCAGCCAGTTCTCCTTCCATTATTAGCATTTCGGATGGAAGCGAGGATGGTTTCCCTCCCGAGGTGGCATGGGTAGTGGATCGAGATCAATTGGATAGTTATTTACAAACGGCCCGATTCATCAACAGCACCTTTGACGTATGCATCATCCAGCACGAATATGGCATCTTTGGTGGCGAGGCAGGCAATTATATCCTACGTTTGGCCGAGCTGTTGAACGTCCCGATAGTCTGTAATTTCCACACGGTATTAAAAGATCCGAGTGCAGAAGAAAAGAAAGTATTGCAACAGTTAGCGCAGTTAAGCCAAAACATAACTGTCATGACCGAATATGCCATCGAGATGCTGAAGCAACTGTATCTAATTCCACCGGAGAAAATTGTACATATACCCCATGGCGTACCCACATTTGATTACCAGCAAGAGCGTGCAAAGCAGGCTCTCGGTCTTGCCGACAAAAAAGTGATGTTAAGCTTCGGTTTTCTAGGGCCAAATAAGGGATTTGAAACGGCTATTGAAGCCGTCGCCAACGTAGAAAACGAAAATTTCCGTTACATCATCTTAGGCACAACACACCCTAATATCCTAAAAGTATCCGGTGAATCCTACCGGCAACAACTACAGCAAAAGGCAACGGATTTAGGTATATCGCATAAAGTTGAATTTATCAATTGCTTTGCTTCTGAAAAACTATTGGTGCAGTACTTGAGCGCATGTGATATCTATGTCACTCCCTATCCACAAGAGAACCAAATCAGCAGTGGCACCCTATCGTTTGCCCTAGGTGCCGGTGCAGCGGTGCTTTCCACCCCCTATTGGTATGCCAAGGACCTATTGGCTAATAAACGAGGGTTGTTATTCGATTTTAGAGACGTAAAAGGGCTTTCACAACTAATCAACCGGCTATTGGACAACCCCGAACTATTACGTTTCTATCGGAAAAATGCCGCCAATTATGGTCGAAAAATGAGTTGGCCCAACATTGGCAACACCCAAATGGCCTTGTTGCAACAGATCGTGGGAAAGCAAAAAAAGCGCTTGGCAAACGTCAATTTTCTGGAAATTCCGGAGAAATTGACGGCCATGCTCACACCAGCACAGAAGAAGTTATCGTATTGAACACCATACGCTATAAGTCATGCCAGAAAATAAGCATTTAACTTTCTCTATCTCGGAGAAGCTTCCGTTTGATTGGAACACGCTAAAAGCACATATCCCCTCGCTCCCGAAGCTCGATCTTTCCCATATTCACCGTTTGACAAATAAGGTGGGTATCTTGCAACATGCCAAATATACGGTGCCAAACTATCACCATGGATATTGTGTAGATGACAATGCACGTGCGCTTATCCTCGTAGCCATGGCTTATCATGTAAAACCCGATCCTGCATTGCGCGAATTAATGAACACCTATTTGGCGTATCTGTTCTACATGCAATTGGAAAACGGCCAGTTCCGTAATTTTCTTTCTTTTGATAATTCTTTCCTGGACGAGGTCGGTTCGGAAGATAGCTGCGGCCGGACCATCTGGGCATTGGGATTCTTTTTAAAAACACATCCTCACAGCGAATTTGCACCGCTAGCACAGGAAATGTTTCTCAAAGCCTTGCCAAACTGCCAGCAACTCCGATCCAACCGGGCAGTTGCCTATTGCCTGCTTGGGCTTCTCCATTATTACGAAGAGCAAGGTGTTGCAGAGCCCGACATTTTGCACCATATCTCCGCACTATCATCCTTTCTACATGAAGAGTTCAATGAAAGCATTGCCTCGGATTGGCAATGGTTTGAAAAAATTATTAGCTACGATAATGCGTTGATACCTTTGAGTTTACTACGGGTATACTCAACTATTGGTAACGATACATTCCGCCACATAGGTATGACCTCGGCATTGTTTCTGGACAAGGTCGTCTTTTCAAATGGCTATCTTTCCACTGTCGGGAACACGGGTTGGTTCCCTTACCAAGGCAACAAAAGTAAATTCGGTCAACAGCCTATCGAAGTTCCTTCCACATTACTATTATACAAGCAACTGTATTTTATGACGGGCGATGCGCAATATAAAAAACGGATGATTCACACTTTTCAATGGTTCTTTGGAAGAAACGACCTGAACTTGCAACTTTACGATCCTATAAGCAAAGGCTGTTCAGATGGCTTAGACAGAGATGGCACCAATGAAAACCAAGGAGCAGAGAGTACCATTAGTTTTTGGACAGCTTACTTATATCTATGTACTGCATTTGATTAATCTACCGGCCTGTTAACGTCGCCAGCAGGTCATCCAAGTACACCACTGCATAGGTGGAAGCATAGTCTGACATGGCATACGGTATCACAAGATAGCCGTTATGCACGATTTGCCCACAGGAATAAACCACATTGGGAACATAGCCCTCGCGCTCTTCTGCATTCGGGAACAAAAGCGGGTGTTGCAACTTCCCGATAATCTTTGTCGGGTCATCCAAATCCAACAAAAGCGCACTAATAGTATACTCCCGCATGGGACCTACGCCATGCGTGAGTACCAACCAGCCTTTGCTGGTTTCGATGGGCGATCCACAATTGCCCAACTGCACGTATTCCCATGGCAATTCCGGCTCACACAACAAGGCTACCTCTTGATGCCAATTAATGAGATCTTCCGAAAAAGCAATGTAATTGCTCTCTCCGTCTACCCGACATAACAAGGCATACTTACCTTGAACCTGGCGAGGGAAAAGCGCGGCGCCCTTATTGGCAATTTTGCCATTGATAGGTTGTATCTTGAAATGGATAAAATCTTTAGTGGATAACAGCTTAGGCAAAATCGTAAGTCCATCATAGGCTGTGTAGGTAGCGTAATAAGTGGTCTTATCCTTATCGCTCACAAATTTCACAAAACGAGCATCCTCAATGCCATTTTTCTCAGTGTCGGCAATGGGAAATATCACCCGTTCGGACAGCGAGGTATCTAATGAAAACGTAATCTCATAATGGGATGAGGCCAGCCACATAACGTGGTCCATCAAGATCATATCTTCAACGTCAAGTTTATTTTCTTGTTTGATTTCCCGCACATAACGCCGCAATTCTTCATAAGTAAAGGTGTCGCCCATCTTGGAAGAGAGAATGACAAGCATCTCTTCTTTGGGATCGTGTATTTGTAAAAGCTTCTCGATAAAATCCTCTTTTTGATATTGGTAATTCTTGAAGGTTTTTGGCTTTTCGAGCAGTTCTCCCGCTTCGTCTAGGCGCATGTCCATGTTCTGGTCAATGACAGCTGACCGAAATACAAGAGAGGAAACGTGGCCTTCGCCTGTAGCACGGAAACTAAGGATGACCCGCTTTTCGCCTTCGTTCAATTGGGTCTGATCGGGCGATTCTACAATGGATGGATTAAAGAATGCCGCCGCCTCTACCGAATACTCCATGGTAAAATACGCTCCTATCAGTAATTTTTCCTGATAAGTATAGACATTTTTAATGAGTGCAGGATCGGCCAAAAGGCTCAATGTGCGCGAAA
The DNA here is from genome assembly GCA_040394995.1 of Sphingobacterium wenxiniae. Lineage (GTDB taxonomy): Bacteria > Bacteroidota > Bacteroidia > Sphingobacteriales > Sphingobacteriaceae > Sphingobacterium > Sphingobacterium wenxiniae_A. The sequence goes on along the minus strand of JBEBRE010000022.1, from coordinate 15,952 downwards.
AGTTCTTTTCCCATATCCGTACAATGCTCCGATGACGCTTGGAAAAGTTGCGCAATAACTGGTTAAGCATGTCGGTTTTCTGTCGTTTCGTCGATTGAAGTATACGTGAAATTATCTTGGCGGTACGCTCCGGTGCCAAATTGAAATGGCGAGCCAAAACCCTTTTTGAATCAGGTTTGAAATAAATATTTTTTCGTATTACGTGTAGTGTCATTCGTTGTCCTTTTTGTTATAACGTTTTTTGAGGCATTTGGTTCTTATCCCGAATCCTTTCGTATTTATTTTTTTCAATCCCGTATTTAATCCAGCAACCAAATGTTTGAACCAGCCGTTCATTAAGCACTTAAAAAAATAAGTAATATGAAAACAGAACGTGATGATGCTATCAATAGACCAGGTCTGATGATAGCAATGATGATGCCTTTGAACGATTCTATTGATCCCAATGACTACGAAAATGACGAGTCCGTTGCGCCAGACACGGAAGGTATGCCACAAACACCACCTGATCCGGACCGTGTGGAAAATCTTCCTCCTGAACAACCTGACGTCGAGCCTTTGGAGCGAGAAAGTCCCGAAATAGACGAAATCGACGAAAATGAACCCGATGACATGCCGGAGATCGATCCATTGGAAAACCCTACACCGGATCTCGACGAGATAGATATTGATGAGGATGAAGACATCATCTACGACGATGGCATGGATGAAGAGGACGACAACCTAGACCGGGAACCAAATGTGCAACCGGGGACCGACCCTATGCGTACTGATCCATCACAAACTATTTAGAAAACCCCAGAAAGGAGTAGGTAATGCTAAGCGAAAATTATAGACCCCGCATCTTCACATGGAACATACACGGATCATATCTGTACTATCTTTCCCTAGGAGATTATATTATCTACCTTCCTTTTGACGAAAAACGCAGTGAACGCTATTGCGGAAGAGGAACGACTTACCCTTATGGTCCTAATGTAATCGAAATACCGATGCAGGAGGTTCGGAATATTGAATTTGATATAGTGCTCTTTCAGAACGATGAAAATTATTTTTCGGATCAATACAATATTCTGTCCGAAGAGCAACGTCAGTTGCCGCGCATCTATCTCGAACACGATCCACCATGGGGACACCCGACGGATACAGAGCATCCCGTCAAAGATCCGACAATCACGTTAGTCCATGTGACACATTTCAATGATCTCATGTGGAAAACCGACCTTCCGGATGTAAGGGTGATCACCCACGGGGTAAGCGTTCCTTCCCATTCGTATACCGGTACGCTGAAAAAGGGGATTGTTGTGATCAACAATCTCCCTTCTCGCGGAAGGATGTTGGGGTATGATATTTTCAAAAAAGTGAAAGACAAGATTCCTTTGGATCTTGTTGGAATGGGCGCAAGTGCATTTGGCATTGGCGAAGTGTTGCATCCGCAACTACCCGAGTTTATGAAACAGTATCGGTTCTTTTTCAATCCCATTCGCTATACAAGCTTGGGACTATCAGTATGTGAAGCAATGATGATCGGATTGCCCGTTGTGGGATTGGCGACCACTGAACTGGCTTCCGTTATTAAAAACGAAAAATCGGGATTTATCCATACAGACATTGAATACCTTATTGCAAAAATGCAGTTGTTGCTGGATGTGCCCTCCGTTGCGTACGGGATGAGCCAGGCTTCAAGTCAATGCGCTAAAGAACTATTTGATATAAATCGGTTTACAGCAACATGGAAAAAGCTGTTTATTCAGAAAACCACCACTAAAACAATACAACTATGAAAACAAGAATAGCCTTCATAAGCGATCATGCCTCTCCCTTGGCCACCTTAGGCGAGGTGGATAGCGGTGGACAAAACGTATATGTTGCCGAGGTAGCCTATTCCTTGGCTAACATGGGCTACATGGTTGATATTTTCACGCGCCGTGAATCAGGAGACATAGCTGAAATAGTTGATTTCCAAGAAAATGTACGTGTTATTCACATTGGGGCGGGTCCTGACCATCCTATCCCCAAAGAGGAGCTCTTTGTTTACATGGAAACGTTTAGTGCACACGTCATCCGCTTTATCGAAGCAGAACAGGTGAAGTATGAATTGGTACATGCCCATTTTTGGCTATCGGGAATGGTAGCCATGGATATCAAAATGAAACTTGGGATACCATTCGTCATTACATTCCATGCATTAGGCGCGGTGCGACGCTTCCACCAGGGAACCGCAGACAAATTTCCTCAACAACGGGAAAAGATCGAGCAGGAAATCATCCGGCAGGCCGAAAAAGTCATTGCAGAATGTCCGAATGACATGAAAGACCTGCTTGCCTATTACCAAACACCCCAAGATAAAATTGAAATCATCCCATGCGGTTACAATCCAAAGGATTTTTATCCCATAGAAAAAGCGCATGCTCTGCAAGTATTAGGGCTTTGTCCGGAATACCGCTATATTTTACAATTGGGAAGAATTGTTCCACGTAAAGGCATAGACAATGTTATAGAAGGCTTTGCTCTCCTGCACGAAGAACATAACGACCTCCGATTGTTGGTTGTAGGTGGCAATTTGGCCGACCTGCACCGCGACTCGGAAATGAAACGCCTGCATCAGCTTTGTATGGACTATGCTATTCAAGATAAGGTGATATTTGTCGGCCACCAAGGACGGGAAACGCTCAAATATTTTTATAGTGCATCGGATATCTTCATCACCACGCCCTGGTATGAACCGTTTGGCATTACACCCTTGGAAGCCATGGCCTGCGGAACCCCCGTCATCGGTGCCGAAGTTGGAGGCATTCCGTTTACCGTGCGTCACTATGACACAGGGCTACTCGTTCCGCCACACCATCCAAACCGCGTGGCCAACAGTATCAAATTGCTGTTAGCGGACAAACAAAAACTGAAGTCCATGTCTAGAAAAGCCATAAAACACGTACAATCCAACTTTACATGGCAAAAAGTAAGTGAACAAATACATCGCCTATATGTGCAAGTGTTGCAATCAAATCGCAATAAGAAAAACCTGCAAGAGCTTGCCCAATATTTCCGTCAGGCATCGGATACATTTATGAAATCGGCTAATATCTTGCCGAAACACATTATCAACGTGGGCGATCAAATGTGCCAAGTGTTACAATCTGGCGGTAAAATCATGATTTGTGGCAATGGCGGAAGCGCGGCAGAGAGCCAACATTTCGTTGCTGAACTTGTCGGGCGATTCGAAATCGCCGAACGCCCGGGCTACCCTGTCATTTCGCTTAATTCAGACACAGCAGTGCTGACGGCGTGGGCAAACGACTTTGGATATGATTATGTCTTCCAACGGCAAGTGCAGTCCATCGGGCAGCCCGGCGATATGCTGATCTGTCTCAGCACGAGCGGCAATTCGCCCAATATCCTCCATGCATTGCAACAAGCCAACGAGCAGGGAATCACGACTGTGAATATTTTAGGTAAAAAGGGTGGAAAAGCGTTGCAATACGCAGACATGAATATCGTAGTCCCTTCCCTCGACACGGCCCGTATCCAAGAGGTACATCTGCACATCATCCATCAACTTTGTGGACTGGTTGAAAACCAGATGGTCAGAGACATGCCCCAAAAGCAAGTTTCCAAACTGAGCAAACTCATTGCCTAACGGATATGGATAAGTGTATTTTTCTAGATAAGGACGGGACACTTATACACGATGTTCCGTACAATGTCGACGTCCGCCATATACGGTTCTATGAAGATGTTTTCTCTACCTTAAAATGTTTCAACAAGTTGGGGTATAAACTCATTGTGGTGAGCAACCAATCCGGAATCGCTCAAAAAAAATTCAGACAAAAGGAACTGGAACACGCGATAGATTATATCATGGCTCGTCTACAAGCAGAAGGGATTAGTGTTACGGCTTTTTACTACTGCCCGCATGATGCACTTCATGGAAAAACGACCTGTGATTGCCGGAAGCCACTTCCCGGAATGTTATTGAAAGCGGCGAAAACGCATCGCATAAACCTGTCGCAATCCTGGATGATCGGCGATATCCTGGCCGATGTAGGGGCGGGCAACGCTGCAGGCTGCCGAACGATTCTATTAGACCGAAGTGGTGTGGAACGAATGTTGCCCCAAGCTAGAGAATCCTTATATCGGCCAGATTATATACATAACAATTTTTTCGAGATCGTGAATACCATCACGCAGTCATATAAACATATAACAACATACCATGAAAACGCAGATAAGTGAAATAGTAGCAAAATTTGAACACCAAAAAATCTTAGTCATAGGCGACTTTATATTGGACGTATATTTAGACGGAGTATGCCGTCGGGTAGCACCTGAAGCAGGCATACCCATACTGGATGTCAACAAGCATCATGCGTGTTTGGGTGGTGCGGGCAATGTCGTCAGCAATTTGCACGACTTGGGCGCCCAAACCTCGTTTATAACGGTTATGGGACAAGATGATGCTGCCAAAACAGCGATTAACCTTTTGAAAGAAAAAGGAGTCCATTCGCTGTGCATACACTTTGCTGAAACGGGGCCAACCCTTACCAAAACGCGTTTACGTAACGAAAATCAACTCATATATCGCGTGGATGTAGGACAAAAGGTTAATATGACACCAACGGTCATAAATGGCCTTTTACGGGATATCGAAAAAGTTTATCCAAAATGTGATGCCGTACTGATATCGGATTACGACAAAGGAAGCATCAATTTTCAAGTCATAGAGTTGTTGCAAAAACTCCGCGAAACCAATGATAAGATTTTGATCGTAGATGCCAAAGACTATGAAAAGTATAAACAGCTTTCACCCAACATCATCAAACCCAACTACCAAGAAGGGCTGCGTATGACCCAGGAAGAGCCGGCTGCAAATCGCGTACAGCAAGCAATGGCCTGGAGTGAAGCACTTTGGGCACACTCCCATGCCCAAATGACTACGCTCACACTCGACAAGGATGGTGTTATATGCAACAGGCGCAACAAAACAGCTTTTCATTATAGCTTACCGACAGCGTCGCAGCCGCAAAATGTATCCGGTGCAGGAGACACTTTTCTTTCGGCGCTCACCTTGGCCTGTCTTGCCGGTGCATCTGACTATGAAGCCATAAAAATAGGGTGCACTGCTGCCTCAACCGGTATTCAAAAGAAGCTAACCGCTTCTTGTACACAGCAGGAATTGCTGTACGGATTGCTTGCCCAGCAAGGTAAAATATTGGAAAACCTATCACAAGCGAGAACTTTGGCAACGACTATCCAAAAGGGTAAGAAAATCGTGTTGACCAACGGGTGTTTTGACATATTTCATTCCGGTCATATACACTATCTACGCCAAGCGCGCTCATTGGGCGATATGTTGATTGTCGGTATCAATACAGATCCAAGTGTACAACGGCTCAAAGGTATAAGCCGCCCGGTAAATACACTTTCCGACCGGATGGAAGTTCTCAAAGGATTGGAATGTGTAGATTACATCGTTCCCTTCGGCGACAAAAACAATGATACACCCAAAGATCTTATTAGTGCCATACTCCCTGATCTTTTCGTAAAGGGAGAAGATTACAAAAATCAAGATTTTCCGGAAAGGGAATTACTGAAATCCTTAGGTATAGAAATACAATTTTTGCCCTATATACCGCATCAATCCACGAGTAAGATCATCGATCGCGTTCAAAAAAGCGAACAGATCTTTTTAAAGAAGATAAGCTAAATGGAAAACTGGAAGGATTGCAAACGCTTGTTGGTCATTCGTTTAGACAATATGGGGGATCTTATTATGAGCAATGCGGCCTTGGCCGAATTAAAAGAAAAAGTCCCGGATTGCCACCTAACCTTATTGACATCAACAGCGGCCGCTCCTATCCTACCTTATCTGGGTACAGTAGACGATGCCCTTATTTTTGATAGTCCTTGGATGAAAGGACGCGAAAAAACAGATGGCCCTGGCATTCTTCGGTTGGTAAAAAAGCTGGAGTCGTTCCGTTTTGACGGTTGTATTATTTTCAACGTATATAGCCAGAATGTCCTCCCTGCCGCCCTGTTGGCTTATTTGGCGAATATTCCGTTAAGGACGGCCTATTGCCGGGAAAATCCATATCACTTGCTCAGCCATTGGATACCCGACACAGAACCCCTTTTTGAAATCCAACATCAAATCAAGCGGGATCTCAAACTCTTGCAACACCTGGACCTCAGGCCGAATATGCGACGGTTACCACGGTTATTAGGTCTGTCTGATTCTGTCCATATACGTTGTTTTCCCAATATCATGCAGAATGAGTATTTATTAGTGCATTTGGATGTTTCAGATGAAAAGAGGCAAATACCGGCGAACTATGCCCAACAATTAATCAGGCTGTTGTTACAGAAGGGAGGGCATAAAATTATTTACACAGGCCATACGGACACCCCCTATCTCCGTGCATGCATAGAGGATATTGACAATGCCCGTTTTTACAACCTTGTCGGAAAGACCAGTCTCGAGGAATTAATGTCACTTGTGGAGCATGCCCAAGTAGTATTGAGCGTGAACACGGGTGTCATGCACATTGCCTGTGCGCTGGAGCGCCCCGTAGCTGTCCTTTATGCCAACACGAATCCTCAACACGGTGCCTGGTCTGCCTATCATGTGCAATGGGACTTTGACTATCCGAGCGAATTAAAGAGCAGCAATCAGATCATCCGCTATGTAGATGAGGGGTATCCTCGTCGAGCAGAGACGCTTCCGTCGCCTCAAGCTGTATTGGAAGCGATAAAAACATTGTTGAAAACTGTTGCTTCGACCGATAAGCTCATATACGCAAAAGGCGATCCATATCCTGCCGAATTTGAGATAGATTGAGCTCTTGCGTACCGTTGTAGGTATAATGGAGGTTATGATTCATCGGGCCCCACCGTTCCGGTTCGCCATCCAGACTGATGACGATACTTTTAGTTTTCAAGGCCGCGGCCATATGGGAAATCCCCGTACAATTGCAAACAAGAATCTCCGCCTCCTGCAACAAACAGCCCAACTCTCCCAATCCTGTTTTACTTACCAGACTGATCACCTTTCTGCCGATCATTCTTTGCATTTCGTTTACCCGGCTTCTCTCTTCCTCGGTTCCGGTCAACACCAGTTGCAATCCTTGTTGCATCAAATGTTCGGCCAATACCAAAAAATGGCTTAATGGCCATTGGCGAAGCGCACTCCTGCTGCCCACATGAACCACTGCATAACGATGCAACCCGTAGCTTTCCTTCAATGCACGGAAGTTCTCCCGGTCTTCGGCATAGAGGGGGAAATCCATTTCATAGTCTTCAGGAGATACGCTCAATCCCAGGTATTTCGTCAATGCCAAGTGTCGTGCCACCTCATGAATTCCATCGGGGTATACCATCCAGTCTGCATTACTTCCTAGCTGATCTGGACAATATCCGACCAAACGGCTAGCTTCGCAACGATACAGCAAATCATTCACCACGGTGCCGTTACCGTGCATCTGAATCAAAAGATCAAACTGCATCTCGCACATATGTTGCACAAAAAGCTCTACTTCGTCCACTGTGACAACCTGTTCAGGCAATCCTGGATAACCGGGAAAATGCACAAAGGCATCCACAAAAGGATAGCGCAACACCAAGGATTTCATGTGTTTCAGCCCCAAGACATAGATCTGCGCGTGCGGAAAATTTTTCTTGGCCACACGGATTGCGGGAATGGAACATAAAATATCACCCAATTGCAATGCACGAAAAACAGCTATTTTCATTGGCAAAACTCCATATATTTATATGCTCTGACGATCAATTTTTATTGAGTTCTTCGTTTATATTCAATAATTGGGGCAACGCCCGAAAAGAGAAATAGGAAATATCTTCCCCTTTCCCTTCTTTCAAGATTAAGCTATACATTTGTATACTTTTGGAAATATGCTCTCGAAAATAAACCATACAAATGCTATCATTGAGCATACCATTGGCTAAAATCTGTGTCTGCAAATTCTTCTGTATATATTCAAATTGTTGCTTGCTAAGCTGGAGGTCTTTTCCTTTGCATGCCTTTAGCAAATCCGATTGGGTTTCTTTGTAATAATGGATAATCCGTTTGCATAACCCCAACAACTTCTTATCCTTCGTATGCTGTTGCAACAGTTGTATTAACAACAGTCCTTCTGTACGGACAAAAACAATGGTGCGCAACGTCTCATCCTGCCGAGCATCCTGAAAAGATGGCAATGATGTATCCGAGCCTTGTAAAAACAAAGGCACAATAAACAGAAACAGGCGTATTCGCATGGCAACCTCCTTATAAAAACTAAACAGTCCAATATCTCTAAGGTTCAAACTATTTCGGTTTTCTGCTAAAAAAGAGTATTTGTCGAAATTATCCATCCGATTTTCCAAAAAGCCGAGACCGCCGTCCACGTACAAATCCTTTCAGGAAAGGTATTTTTTCTTTTTGCAACGTGGCATAACACAAATCTGTAGCAAGGAATACCTGAAAACAGCCTAACGCAGGAGTTGTGCATCGTTTTTGTTACAGCAAACACACATCTAAAACATTATATCATGGAAAACAAAGAATTAAATCTCCAACTCAGCCATTACAATTCGGTTCTTAAAAATTTAGCTTTCAAATTTACCGACGATCAAGAAGAAATTTGTGACTTGGTACAAGAAACATTCCTCCGTGCATTGAAAGATATCAATCAATTCTTTCACAATCCAAAAATCATTCCTTGGTTATATGTTATTATGAAAAACATCTATATCAACCATTACCGCCATCGTCAACAACGGTTTCAATATGAGCACCAGCAGCTACGCGCCTTAAAGGATATGGGCTGCCAGGAGCCGGTTACAAAAAGCACAGTAGAAGGCAACCTGATTATGCACGATATCGAGAATGTTCTGAAACAACTTCCCACCGAACACAAAGACTTGTTTATGCACCATATCAACGGTTATAAATACCGGGAATTGTCTGAAATATTCGATATGCCAGAAGGCACGATTAAATCAAAGATTCATTTGATCAGAAAAACCATAAAGAGGAAAATTCAGGTATATAAGCCCCATTAATCAGGGGCACGAAAGGGATAGATTGGGAAATACCTAGTCTATCCTTTTCGTACAAATTGCTTTTACCCAATCATGTGATTTGCACCGCTCACATACATGGTGCTTATCTGGTTTGTACGGCACGACATAACCACAGTATTGACAGGCGTGAGGGCTATCCTTTCTCCCTTGTGTTATTTGTTGGTCAAAAAGATGAAAAAGCGGCAGGCCGTAGCGCACTTCTTCATCCGGGTAATACAAGACACTTATCGATCCATCAGTCTCTAATAAAGCTATCCTAACCTGCCCCAAATGTTCTACGGAAAGATTACGGAGCTCCGCAAAAAATTCCATATGTGAAAAATCACCGTCTCCTTCGTGTTTGATTTCAAACATACCATCTTTCACAATAAGCATCTCTCTACCTTCCAATATGTGGTGGATACGCCTGGACTTCGAGGCAGCCCAGGTTATCAATTTATACACAGCAATGATTACGAACATCACGACAATCCCATGTAAAACGGGAATGTCATCCTGGAACATAGGATCTCCGGCAGCCGAACCCAGGCCTAAGATAATAGCCACCTCAAACAGGGTCAATTGGCGTACGCCACGACGCCCGGATAAGCGCAAAACCAATAAAATGATAATGAACATAATAATGGTCCGCCCAACAATCTCTACCAAAAACTCCCATTGGACACCATCTGTGAACATTTTCGCTATATCGAACATAAATTCCTCCTTTATTAAGCACAACGTATACAACTACAACAAGTTTTTATCAAAAGGGTTTATCGTGGATTGACCCAATGTCAAAGCACTTCTGTATGATTATCCTATTGCATCACGGGCAAGTTATTCAGCTTATCGATACATTCTTGAACGCAAAAAAGGCCAGTATTTGAAAACCGGCCCTCTCCTAGTGAACCAACGCACATGTACAATTTTTAGATCACTATTGAGAAGATAACCCTCCTCTTTAGTTAATCATGCCCCTGCGTTTTGACGATCTTGTTATAAATACCGAACAGTAAAAAAGGTGTTGCCCATTGCCCCACAAATAGTGCAGTATGTTTATGCCCCATGCATTTTAACGTAAGTGCGGTGGCCATAGCAACGAGAGATGCACATAAATATACTTTTGAGGGGATCTGAGCAGTCTTTTCCTCAATCTCCTTTGTCATTTTTCCTTCTTCCAAATTGTTGTTTTCTAAATTTTCCATCATTTGTTTTTTTAAATTGAACGATTTCATCTTACTACTCCTGTAACCAATTGCTGAACAACGCAAAAGATGGATTCGTTGCCATAAATGATATTTTAGGTATTTTCCTTATGATTTTGCAATAAATACCTGATAGAAAAGCACATATGCAAGCAGTACTTTCAAATGTTGCATATTTGAAATCTATTTTGGGGTTTTGATTGTTATACTGTTTCAGACAATAAAACCAACAGCAAACATGATTGAAACAGCAAAAGTTGAAGCGTTTAACCAAACGCTCAAATGTAAGGGAGTCACCGTAGTATGTGCAGAAAGTATGACTGCCGGTCTCCTCGCCAGTACCATTGCGTCCGCACCGTGGGCTGCATCCGTTCTTAAAGGTGCTATTGTGACGTACGACGAAAACCTAAAGATGAATCTGTTGGGAGTTAATCCTTTAACTCTAGCCGAACATACTGCTGAATCCCAAGAGACCACCGACGCCATGTGCTTGGGATTGAAAAAGCTTTACCCTGAAGCTACCGTGCACGTTGCCGTCACCGGTGTAGCATCGGCTCCCGACCCCGATGCAGACTATACAGTTGACAAAGCTGTCGGACAGATCTATATTTCTATCCTGTACAACAAAAAACTGGAAAGACTGGCAACAGTTTTACAACCTACAGGCGACGACGAACGCAACTCCATTCGTTGCCAAACGGTCGAACTTATCTTGGAAAAAATTGCGAAATTAATAAAAACCTAGTGACCAAGCGAGACATTTGGCACAACCCATCGCGTATTTTTTATTTCATTTGGGTATTTTATACGGCAACTTATCTTCTTTTAAGCTGTTCTTAATGTAATTGTAGTACCAAAATGATATCACCATGAAAGATCATATTCCAGAGCAGAGGGAAGGCAAGGCCTTGGATTACTTTAAATCAGTAGATTTCTCTTCACCAATACAATCAAACGAGTTTTTTGAAGAAGCGAAAGCTAAACTTTTCGATGTAAATAACTGGCACCAAATTGCACAAATACCGTCTGCCGTATTTGCTATCTTGGATCAAACCAGCCACAAACTCGACCGGCCCATTCAAGAAGGCGATTTTATACGGATCGATATTCCTGGGCCAGGTTTACCCTCGGCCAAAGGATATGACTGGGTGCAAGTCGAAGAAATTCTGGAAGAACAGCAACATGAAATGAAGCGCTTAACCCTTACGTTAAGGCCTTGTGCCGATCCGATACAGGAAAATACGGATACAGCTCATTTCTTTAAACGTATAGCCACATCTTCCATTCTTATCGAACAGCAAGCTAGACGTCTTTTTTTTCACTATGCCGGACGTAACGAGGTTGTCAATACAGACAACACATCGATGCTAGACAACTTTCGCAATTTTATGGTAGGATTAACAGCTAAAATAGGCGCGTCGTTTCCGCAATGGAAGGCTTTGATCGATGGCCTGGCCGACACCGCGAATATTCAATTGCCCGACAAGATAACAGAAAAAGAACAGGATTATTAAGATATAGACTTAAATCTGTACACTCAGTATAGGTCCTTTCTTGCCATAATGGCAACTACCTCTATAGCAAGAAAGGGATACTACTGGACAGATATTAGATAAAGGAGGTAAAAATGCCGATACGACAAAAAGTGTTCCTCACAGGCGGAACTGCCGGAATAGGCCGAGCCACGACTCTTCTACTAGCCGAAAAAGGTTATGATGTGTTCATAATAGGGCGCAACGTCGACAAATTGGAAGATTTATTGCAGGATGCAAGGCAACGAAATATAGCAGAATACATCAGCTATATGCTGCAGGATCTTACAGATTATACAGCATTAGAAGCGTTATTGCCCAAGATCTGGTCTGAACACGGTCCTTTTCATGTTCTCATCAACAATGCGGGAATAGGTTTTGGCGGTGTATGCGGGGCAGATGCTGACAGTCTTCAGTATATGACAAAAACCAATCTCGATGCTTATCTCCTATTATCCGGTTTTTTCGCCGAACAAATGGTGAAAGCAAATATCACAGGCGACATCATCAATGTCGGATCCATGAGCGCTGATGGGCGGGAAGGAAAAAGCACGGGCTATGTAGCCACCAAGTCGGGCATACAAGGATTCACAGAATCTTTACGAAAAGAACTTAATCCGCATAACATACGCGTATCCCTGATTGAGCCCGGGGCCGTAGGAACGGATATGCAATCGCCCTCGCCCGAAGAGCAACGCCAATTAGCAGAAAAGTTGGAGATGTTGAAAGCAGAAGACATTGCAAAAGTTATCCATTTCATCTTGTGGCAAGACAGAAGAGTTTCTATTGTAGAATTGAAGATAAAAGCCCTCCGCCAGTTTATTTAACATGTTTATTGTAGATTTTTAACAAAAAGCCTTATGCATACCGCTCTTTTTTATAGTTTCTGTCTGCTTTTTACCAACAGCATAGACATGCAATCCAGCGTAGAACACCTCCGCCACAATTATCCCTTGGCTACAAAAGAGGCGGAAATCTGTGAGGCGCAGATAAAATATATCGAAGCATCTGAGAGCTCCTCACCTTTAGAAATGGCTTATCAAGGTGCTTATCATATGCTTTGGGCTAAATACCTCACCGATCCATTACACAAGTTGAACAGTTTTAAGAAAGGAAAAAAGCTGATGGAAAAGGCCATAAAGCAACGTCCCGGAGAACCGGAAATACGCTTTCTTCGATTGACCATCCAATATCACGCGCCGGGCATATTAAAGTACAATAAGGATATTTCACAAGACTTGGCGCTACTACTCAAAAACTGGGATGGCATTCCTGAAAGTACTTTCAAGGAAAACATGAAGGATTTTTTGGTTACAACTGAGCTATTGGACAGCACTCAACGCAAAAAATTAGAAATATAATGGCACTTCCTAGCGAAAAAGGCAATAAAATACTCGGCTATTATTATCTACTAACCGGGATTTGGCCCATAATGCATATGGACAGTTTTATTTTTGTCACCGGCTACAAGCATGATCTATGGTTGGTAGATATGGTCGGGCTTCTCACTATTTCTATAGGCATATTTCTAATCATAAGGTTTCATGCGTTACTCGCTGGCATGACGGTTCTTAGTTTTATGGCAATCGATATTATTTATGTGGGAAACGACACCATTTCGACCATTTACTTAGTTGATGCCGGCATACAGTTTATTTTTCTGGTTTGGATACTCCTCCGCACTTGGCATTTACATTACAAGAAGCGCAACATATCCGAGCTGCACCTCACAAGATGAAACTAACTTTACTCTGTGCAAACGCTACAATTTTTAAAAGCCATCTGCCTTAGGAGGTTAATCTTATATTTGATCTTTAGCTTCATCAGCATTCACATGACTAAATATAGTTTTTTCTTCGATGGTAACGGTAAAGTTAAAAATGACAAGGGATGAATTGGGGGAAAAGTGAATCACATAGAAGCGATCTTCACTTGTCTGTCATCCATTTCCTGTTGCATGGTCTCCAAAAATCGGCTTCTGAATTTCTCAATCAATTGCACGTGACGTATACCTACTTGTATGGATATTTGATAATTTTCTGCCGTGATGTCCTGTGTCCATATTTTAATCGGAATGGTATTATCCACTTCCTTAAAAGTACTTATCTTCTCCTGTAGCCATTCTTTCCATTCGGGCAATTGTATGGATTTCTCCACCTGGAGTTGCATATTGAGCCGAATATCCGAATCTGAAAAAGTCCAATTAACCAGCCTTCCCGACAAAAAATCACCATTTGGAATAATGACACGGGCACCTTGGTCCGTAAGCAAGGTGCTGGAGCGAATCCCAATCTGCATCACTTGTCCCTTTTTATCGGCCAGTTCCACATAATCTCCTATTTTAAAAGGCTTTTCAAAAACCAATATAACACCCGAAACAAAATTGTTGATGATATTTTGAAGACCTAAACCAATCCCGACACTCAACGCACCTATAATCACGGTCAATTTGTCCATACCCAATCCGAGGATACTGATGCCGATAAGGAAACCTACGACAATAATAAACAATCTGAAAAGTGGAAACAACGGCAATTTTTGCATATGTTTTTCTGACGTCTCGGAGTTATCCAAAAACCTTTTCAAGTTTTTCTGCATCCAATTGGCCACACTTATAACAAGAAGTGCGAGTAACAGATCTCCATAAGAAAAAGAAATATTACCTATTTTGTGCGGGCTGTTAAAAAGCTTATCAAATAAGGTTGTCGTTTCTCTCGTTACGTGCAGCCCATTGATAAGGGCTTGTCCGACCAGCAAAATGCAACATATTCGGATAAGCTTATCAGCTGTACCTAACATTTGCTTCAGATCAAAGCGCCTCATCCAAGTGTCATGGCCTGCCAGGTCATATTGTTTCTGGATATCGTGAAGCAACATGTCCCTAAAAGCTCTTAATGACAAGCCCTGCAATAATCCTATAGCTGCGACCAAGCTCCATACGCGCGCTATAGGGAGATAACCCACCACAATGAACGCTATAGCCGTAAGATGCCCGAACACAATGGCTAATCTTGCATAGCGGTGCAGATAGCCTATAGGATTAGCGAGATCCGTACGTTTTCCTAAACGCCATACCAAAAATATACCTGTTAGATTGACAAGCGCGGCCATAAGCTGTGTCCACCATAGCTCAGAAAGCAACAGGTTGGCCAGTAACGTCGCCACGTAATATATAAACATAAGATGGAGTACCTGTCGCTTAAATGCCGACAGCTCCTTATATAAAATCAGATATAACAGCATAAAAATGAGCAAGTAGCTCGTCTCTAGCACAAATACAGGTATGTTAAACGAAGCGAAGGGCAACACGACCAAAAATAGAATCGTAGCCTTGACAATAGGTATATATAAAGGTTCATTCTGATGTATACGCAACTCATTGGGCTGGGAAGGAGATTTTCGGCCTAATCGTAAAATCCAATAAAAGTAAAGTAAACTCACCAAAATAATAAAAAAACGGTTGCTCCAAGCGGGAAGTTCAAAATATGCTATGGAAGCACCATCCTTTACCCAGTTTTTTTTATGGTTTTCAGTACATGTTGTCCCCGAGCTTTTTTTTGGAATGCTACTGTATCCATAGCCTCCAATTCCTCACGCCTGCGTTGCGTGGAGGGCTCCAAATAATCAATATCATACAACAATCCCGCTATGCCATCTTCTATACGTTTTAATGTATCTGCCAAGACAGACATCTGCAGATGAACCGAATCATTAACCGGAATTTCCAACAATCCGGATGTATCAGTAGCTCCCTCTTTCTTTCGAGCTACTTCTTCTTTCCATTTGGCCTGCTTAACCAATCGGTCAACTTGTTGCAATTGATCGCGGGCAGTCGCAAAGAAAATCAAGGCACTGTCAATAAATAAAGTATCCGCTCGCTGGCGTACCCAAGACAATTTGCGCTTTACACTATCAAGCTGGCTAGACCACCCATCCAAAACAGTCTTCCACTGCTGTACCTCTGGCATGGACTGTGGCGCTACAGGTGCATATATGGCATCATTTATTGTATCCTGCCCACACGCAATACCACACCACATCAAAAAATACAGCAATATCCATATAGTAATTTTCTTTTTCATTCCTTTAAAAAAGCGGAGACCTGACAATCTTATCAGGTACTCCGCATATGTTGGTATAGAAGAAAAAGTCTAT
>JBEBRE010000021.1:0-33275 GCA_040394995.1 Sphingobacterium wenxiniae | reverse complement strand
CAGGGGGAATACTTTAGTGGTCTTTTAGTTCCCTTTTTGGAGCGCATGATACAGGGAAACACCAGTAAAGGCTTTGAGCTGTTCAATGAAGCGTTGAAACAGCGGGTGGAAGATTATAAATAATCGTCCAAATTGCCTTTTCCTTCTCTAACAATTTCAAAATCACCACCCGTGACATCCACCACAGTGGAGGCAACATTGTCGCCATAGCCACCATCGATGACCAAATCCACCAGATTTTCGTATTTCTCATGGATGAGTTCCGGATCGGTGGAATATTCGATGATTTCGTCTTCGTCATGGATAGATGATGTTAAAATAGGATTACCCAATTCCCTGACGATTTCACGAACGATGTTGTTGTTTGGTACACGTATACCGACGGTTTTCTTTTTGGAGCTTAACAGTTTTGGTACTTGGCCACTTGCATTAAAAATAAATGTAAAAGGACCAGGCAACGCCTTTTTTAGTACTCTAAATACGGTTGTGTCAAAAGGCTTGGTATAATGGGAAATGTCTGTCAAATCATAGCAGATAAAAGATAAATTGGACTTTTCGGGTTTTATCCCTCGGATTTGACATACGCGTTCAATAGCCTTTTGCTGGGTGATATCGCACCCTATCCCATATACCGTGTCGGTCGGATAAATAATGACCCCTCCCTTTCTGAGGATATCCACCGCTTGTTGGATGGCTTTGGGGTTTGGATTATCTTCGTATATCTTGATTAACATATCCTATAAAACAACGTAGAGACGCAAAATGTTGCGTCTCTACCCTTAATATTTTAAAATGCTGCGTTTTTCGGGGTTCTTGGGAATGGAATCACATCGCGGATGTTGGTCATGCCAGTGACAAATAGCACTAAACGTTCAAATCCCACACCAAAGCCTGAATGTGGTGCCGTACCAAAACGACGGGTATCCAAAAACCAGTCCATTTCTTCTTCCGGAATCCCTACCTCAGCCATGCGGTTTAACAGCTTCTCGAGGTTTTCCTCCCGTTGTGAGCCACCGACCATCTCGCCAATACCTGGGAACAAAATATCCATTGCGCGGACGGTTTGACGTCCCAAAGCATCAGGCTCGTTCTGCTTCATGTAGAACGATTTGATTTCGCGTGGATAATCGGTCAAGATTACCGGTTTTTTGAAATGTTTTTCTACCAAATAACGCTCATGTTCCGATTGTAAATCTGCTCCCCAATCCTCGATAAGATACTTGAATTGCTTTTTTTGATTTGGCTTGCTGCGTTTCAAGATATCGATGGCTTCGGTATAGGTAATGCGTTCAAACTTGTTATCCAATACAAAATTTAGTTTCTCGATAAGATCTAATTCCGAACGCTCATTTTGCGGTTTGGATTTTTCCTCTTCCAATAGTCGGCCTTTCAAGAATTCAATCTCTTCGGGACAGTTGTCCAACGCATATTTGATGACATATTTCAATAAATCTTCGGCCAGATCCATGTTGTCTTCTAATTCATAGAAGGCCATTTCCGGTTCGATCATCCAAAATTCGGCCAGATGGCGGGTAGTATTGGAATTTTCGGCACGGAAAGTTGGCCCGAATGTATAGATATTGCCGAATGCCATGGCCGCCAATTCCCCTTCCAGCTGTCCTGAAACAGTTAGATTAGTTGATTTACCAAAAAAATCTTCCTTGAAGTCTATTTCACCTGTTTCGGTGCGGGGCAGGTTATCTAAATCCAATGTGGTGACCCGAAACATCTCTCCGGCTCCCTCGGCATCCGACCCGGTGATAATGGGTGTATGCATGTATACGAAATCCCTTTCGTTAAAGAATTTGTGCACCGCGAAAGCCAAAGCATTGCGCACCTTGAAGATTGCATTGAACGTGCCGGTGCGGAAACGCAGATGTGCAATTTCCCGAAGGAACTCCAAGCTGTGTTTCTTGGGTTGCAATGGAAATCTTTCAGGATCAGAATCACCTAAAATAGTTAATTCATTAACTTTTATTTCGACGCGTTGACCTTTACCTAATGATTCTACCAATTCTCCCTTCACACGAATAGCCGCTCCTGTCGTTACTCTTTTTAATAAGGCTTCGTCCGTATTTTCAAAATCCACTACAGCTTGTATATTGTTGATAGACGAGCCATCATTTATGGCGATAAATTGGTTGTTGCGGAAAGTCCTTACCCAGCCTTTCACAATAATTTCTTTACCTAACTCTTCGGATGATAATAATTCTTTTATACGCGTATGTTCCATTCTATTAAACTGCTTCTTTGTTAAGCGACACAAAAATACGCTATTCTGTTGGTTTATCGGTAATAAATGAATAATTATTATAACGGGAAAAGGGGCGCATGCGCCCCTTTTCCCGTTATAATAATTCGAGTTCGATCTATTTATTCTCCAATACTTTTGTCACCAACTCGGCGGCTTCCTTCAATAAGATAGCGGAGTATACTTGCAGACCGGATTCGTCGATTAATTTCTTCGCTTCAGCTGCATTGGTTCCTTGAAGGCGAACGATGATCGGCACAGGTATATTTCCAATTTCTTGGTAAGCATCAATTACGCCTTGTGCCACACGGTCACAACGGACGATACCTCCGAAGATATTGATTAAGATAGCTTTTACATTCGGGTCTTTCAGAATAATGTTGAAACCGGCTTTTACCGTCTCAGCGTTAGCGGTACCGCCTACATCTAAGAAGTTTGCCGGCTCACCACCGGCGAGCTTGATAATATCCATGGTTGCCATGGCCAAACCCGCACCGTTTACCATACAGCCTACGTTACCGTCTAATTTCACATAATTCAAGTTGGATTCGCCGGCTTCTACCTCTGTTGGATCTTCTTCAGTTACGTCGCGGAGGGCGGCGTAGTCTGGATGACGGTATAAAGCGTTTTCGTCAAAGTTTACTTTAGCATCCACTGCTAAAATTTTATCGTCAGATGTTTTTAAAACAGGGTTGATTTCAAATAGAGAAGCATCAATCGTATCGTAAGCCTTATATAAAGAAGCGATGAATTTCACCATTTCTTTATGAGCGGCACCTGATAAACCTAAGTTAAATGCAATTTTGCGTGCTTGAAAACCTTGTAAGCCCACTTTAGGATCGATTTCTTCCTTAAAGATGAGATGCGGTGTTTTGGCAGCGACCTCTTCGATATCCATACCGCCTTCTGTGGAATACATAATGATGTTGCGGCCTTTTGCCCGATCCAATAATACCGAGACATAAAACTCCTTGATATCACTTTCGCCAGGATAGTATACATCCTGGGCGATCAAAACTTTATTTACTTTTTTGCCTTCGGGACCGGTTTGAGGCGTTACCAATTGCATGCCGATGATGTCTGTTGCTCTTTCCAACACCTCGTCGTGGTTCTTTGCCAGTTTCACACCACCTCCTTTACCGCGACCACCAGCATGGATCTGCGCTTTCACAACTACCCAATCCGAGTTAAAATCTGTTTTTAATTTTTGAGCAGCTTGTACAGCTTGCCCCGGGGTTTCGGCGAGGACTCCTTCTTGAACCCGTACACCAAAACTTTTCAGTATTTCTTTTGCTTGATATTCGTGAATATTCATCGTAAAAAATTTGACGTAAAAATAGGGTTTTTAAATGGAAGGGTCAAGTAATTATTTGGCAAAAAGTGATTAAAGGATTTGTTCATGGAATTAGACCATTTTCCTTACCTTCGTATCATGATATTGAAGGCGCGTAATATACATAAGTCGTTCGGACAGTTGACCATTCTCAAAGGTGTCGACCTCACGGTAGACAAGGGCGAAATCGTAGCTATTGTGGGGGCCTCAGGGGCAGGTAAGAGCACGTTGTTGCACATTGTAGGCACATTAGATCGGCCTGATGTGGGATCTGTCGTTATCAACGATATCGATATTACCAAGCTCAGTGAGAAGAAGTTGAGTTTATTTCGTAATCAGCATATTGGCTTTGTTTTCCAATTTCACCATCTGCTTCCTGAGTTCACGGCTTTGGAAAATGTTTGTATTCCAGCTTTTATTAGTGGTAAAGGCGTGAAAGAAGCCGAAAAGGCGGGAATGGAGCTGCTTGAACGGCTGGATGTTGGTCACCGTGCACAACACAAGCCTTCTCAGTTATCAGGAGGGGAACAGCAACGGATATCGGTAGCCAGAGCATTAATCAATAACCCATCCTTGATCTTGGCGGACGAACCTTCGGGTAATCTGGATTCGGAAAACGCAGCCTCACTTCACCAGTTATTTTTCGATCTGCGGACTTCCTTAGGCCAAACATTTATCATTGTAACCCATAACGAAGATTTGGCAAATATTTCGGACCGAACGATACATATGCGCGACGGACAGATTTTTTGATATGGAGAAGATTTTAATTACTTTCGGAACACATCCATTGGCACAACGCCTAGGCAAGTTGTTAAACACGAGTTTTTCGTTGCTGTTTGCCTCTTCCGAACCTTTCCCCAATATTTTGCTCAGGCAAAATTACCGTAAAATCCCCACTGGAGTTAATCCTACTTTTGCCCATGAAGTGCTGAAAATATGCTTGGATGAGGGCATAACCCAAGTGTTGCCCTTAGGCAAAAAAGAAATACAACCGCTCAACGAAACAAGGGTTTTGTTTCAGGAATATGGGATTGAGCTCTTGGTGCCACAGGATACAAAGGCATTTTTTGTGTTAGATAATCCGTCGAGAGAATTGAATGTGCGCGTGTATAAAGATGGCGTGGATGTACTGCTCGGCGAACAAATGGCAAATGATACAGCATTTTCCGGAGCAGGAATCTTATCCGATTCAGAAGAGGAAATGATCTGGTGTTTAGTAAACGAATGATGATACAGGTACCTCCGGATAGAACGGTTTATATTTTTGAGTTGGATGATGTCCTTTTTCCAAGACGGGATTATTTGTTACAAGTCTACTATCTGTTTTCTCATTTTGTGGAATATACTGAAGGCAGGTCCTTTGCCAAATCCATGGTTGATTTCATGAAAGATAGGTACGAAAGGGAAGGGGAATGCCGTCTCTTAGAAGAAACAATAAACCATTTCCATCTGTCGGAGTCCTATAAAGAAAACTTTGAGCGCTTGAAAGCAAATGCGCATTTGCCCTTGAAATTAATGCTCTCAGATACTTTTAAACAGCTGGCGAAAAAGATATTGCAAGGCGGTAAAAAAATCGCTCTTCTAACCGATGGGAATCCCGTTGAGCAATTGAATAAATTGAAACATATAGATTGGGAGGAGTTGGAGGAGGTTAAAAAAGAGTTGCGGGTTTATTTTATAAAAGAATTAGAATTCCGAAATTTAAAACCAATTCCTTATCTTGCTAAAGAATATCACGTGGATGAAAGCGAGATATGTTTTGTAGAACGTTTGTAAAAAATATGCAATGAAAAGATATCTACCTATTGTTGTTTTTCTTTCTCTGATCTTGGGGTTTTCTGCTTGTAAGAAAGACAACGTAAAACCCAATATACCGGAACCTGAGGAAGAAGAGGTCTTTACAAAAGAAGACACCATTAAAGATTCTGTATTTTACTATGCCAAACTTTTGTCACTATGGCAAGATTATTTGTTGCCCAGAAATATTAATGATTTGCTGAAAGAAGGGGTCGTTCGATCTTATACAAAACATTACAAGAATGCTGAGGAGGTGCTAGATGCGCAACTTGCGCTCACACCTACAGATCCGAGTTCGGGAAAACCTATTGATCGGTTTAGTTTTTTGGATCGTGCGGGCGTGGTGAGTGGTGAAATACAAGGCGCGGTGGCGACAAGCTTTGGTATGTACGTGTTCTATTTGACGACACAAACTTCTGGAAACGACGCTTATTTATATGTACGCATGGTCGACAAAAATTCGCCGGCGTATCATGCCGGGATACAAAGAGGTGACAGGATTCTCAGTATCAATGGAAACGCAAATATCAACTATAATGCACAACTCGCAGAGAATTTTAAATCCATCAATACTTATCTCGGATCAAGTAGTCTGAAGGTTAAATTTGCGAAACCGACCGGTTCCACTGCTGAAAAAGAAATAGCGAGTGTGCAGTATAACCTTAATCCGGTTTTAGATAATCGGGTGATAGATCATGGTGGTAAAAAGGTGGGTTATCTAGCTTTTAGCTCTTTTGTGAATATACAGCAACCTTCAACAGGCATGTTAACCAACTTTAATGCTATTTTTGATGATTTTGAGAGTAAGGGCGTGAATGAACTGATCGTTGACCTTCGCTATAACGGAGGTGGGGCGGTCGTGACGGCAGAATATTTAGCGGATAGAATTGCACCGGCGGCGGCAGATAAGCAGTTGATGTATCACTATGAGGTCAATAATTTGCTCAAAAGCTGGGGGTGGCTGGAAGAAGGGGAGGGCTTTGAACCTGTTTACTTCGCAAAAAAGGGAAACCTCAATCTACCTAGGGTGTACTTCCTCGTGACACGATCTACCGCATCGGCCAGTGAGCTTTTGATTAATTCTTTGAAACCTTATATGGATGTATACTTAGTCGGCACATATTCGGTAAACAGTCAAAACCAACAAGTAACCGAAAACACATATGGTAAGCCTGTTGGATTCTTTGGCTTGCCCATTGTGGATGATGATATCGAACTATATGTCTCGTCTTTTAAGATGTATAATGCGGATGAAGAAGGGGATTATTTTGCAGGTATAGAGCCGGATGGCCATGTTTGGGAATTTAGCAATTTCCGGGATTTTGGCGATAAAGAAGAGCCGATGATTGCCTCGGCCCTGCAACATATCCAAACAGGATCGTTTACAACAGCCGCTTCGCGTGTGGCAATTGCTTCTAACGGACGTATTTTAACCAACAGAGCTAAATCCATTAATCTGCAAGAAAATAACGCAAATACCGGTATGTTCAAATTTCAAGGCAAAGAATTAAAAAAATAAAATCTATCTTTGTTAGGACTAATAACCGAAACGTATGAAGAAAAAACCGGCAACCATCAAAGAGATTGCTCGGAAATTGAAGATTTCGCCGTCTACGGTTTCACGGGCTTTGAACGATCATCCGAGTATTGGTCTGGTAACGACTATGCGCGTGAAGAAGATGGCTGAGGAGCTGAATTATGAGCCCAATCAGACGGCAATATTTTTCAAGCAGCGGAAAACGTTTACGATAGGTGTCATTTTGCCTAGCCTGTTGGAACCTTTTTTCTCATCGGCTATTAGCGAAATCGAAAATGTAGCAGGAGAACACAATTACACGGTACTTATGGGGCAATCGCATGATGACGCCAATCGCGAACTCCAAATCATACAGACCTTTAAGAAGCACCGCGTTGACGGAATCTTAATCTCTTTGGGAAAGAATACAGAAGACTTGGCTTTTGTGGAATTATTGGAAGAGTCGGAGATACCGGTGGTCTTTTTTGATTGTGTGCCTAGTTTTGACAATGTGAACAAAGTGTATAGTGACCTTTCTTCAGGTATGAAAGAGGCCATTCATGCATTTGCATCCATCGGCCACCAAAATATAGCCTTGATTAATGGACCGGAGAACCTTTTGGCATCAAAAGAACGCAAGGACGCCTATCTAGAGGCTCTAAAGAGCAATGAGTTGGTGGTAGATGAAAAATATATTGTCAATACGGATCTGACTGAACAGGGCAATATAGAAGCCATTGAAAAACTGCTGGCTTTACCAGAAAGGCCGTCTGCCATTGTTTCTTTTAATGATTTTGTCACATTGGATGTAATGAAATATGTCCGACAAAAAGGGTTGGTGCAACATAAGGATATCTATTTTATTAGCTATGCTAATTATCCTTTATGGAAATATATGGAAAATCCGCCCATGGGAAGTATAGAACAATATCCTGATCAGCAAGCCAGGAAGGCCGCCGAAATTTTATTTGCCAATATTGGGGCCCAGGAACAGTTGAAACCCGAAACCGTTGTTTTTAAATCAAAACTCATCTTGAAATAAAAAAGCCTTCAATATTCATTTGAAGGCTTTTTTATGCGTGATATATTGTTTTCTTATAAATGAATCACCTCTCCATAGGCGTCTGCCGCTGCTTCCATAATGGCTTCGCTCATCGTTGGATGCGGATGAACAGCTTTGATCATTTCATGTCCTGTCGTTTCCAGTTTGCGGGCAACAACGATTTCCGCAATCATTTCCGTCACATTGGCCCCGATCATATGCGCACCTAATAGCTCACCATATTTAGCGTCGAAAATCAACTTGATAAAACCGTCCTTTGCACCGGCAGCAGAAGCCTTTCCTGAAGCCGAGAAGGGAAATTTACCCACCTTGATTTCATAGCCGGCATCTTTTGCCGCTTTTTCGGTATATCCTACGGATGCTACTTCAGGAGAACAGTAAGTACATCCCGGAATATTGTTATAGTCGATAGGCTCTACATGCATGCCTTTGATTTTCTCCACACAGGTAATACCCTCAGCAGATGCTACGTGTGCTAAAGCTTGACCTTTTACAATATCACCGATAGCATACACACCGTCTACATTGGTCTTGTAATAGTCGTCTACGATCACACGGCCCTTGTCTGTTTTGACCCCGACTTCTTCCAAGCCTAAGTTTTCGATATTTGGTGTAATACCCACTGCCGAAAGAACAATCTCCGCTTCGATGCTTTCCGTTCCTTTAGCCGTCTTGATGGATACTTTGCAACCGTCTCCTTTTGTATCAACGGTTTGCACTTCGGATTTTGTTAAAATATTGATGCCGGCTTTTTTCAGGGATTTTTCCAATTGCTTGGAAACCTCTTCGTCTTCTACAGGGACAATTCTGTCCATAAATTCGACGATTGTGACCTGTGTGCCAATAGCGTTGTAAAAATAAGCAAATTCAACTCCGATGGCTCCTGAACCAACCACTACCAACGATTTTGGTTGTTTGGGAAGGTTCATGGCCTGGCGGTAACCAATGATTTTTTCCCCATCTTGCGGTAGATTCGGCAGTTCGCGTGAACGAGCTCCTGTTGCTAAGATGGTATGTTTGGCTGTATATTCTTTTGTAGAGCCATCGGCTCCCTTAACGTCTATTTTTCCGCCTTTTTTGATTTTGGCAGTACCCATGATCACATCGATCTTATTCTTTTTCATCAAGAACTGGATCCCTTTGCTCATGCCGTCAGCGACGCCCCGGCTTCTTTTTACGATCGCACCAAAGTCAGCCTCTCCTCCTTGAACCTTGATACCGTACTCTTCAGCATGGTTTAGGTATTCAAAAACCTGCGCACTTTTTAGCAATGCTTTTGTAGGGATACAGCCCCAATTTAAGCAGATTCCACCTAATGCTTCACGCTCAATAATGGCTGTTTTGAAGCCTAACTGTGATGCTCGGATAGCAGCTACATATCCTCCAGGACCACTACCGACGACTATGATATCGTAACTCATATGTATTTAATTAGTTTTTTTAGACCATATGGAATGTCCAGATTAAATTCATTCGTGTTGTGTTTTTGCAATCTCGGACATTTCATATAAATTATTTGTAGTTAAGACTATGTTTACTTTATGAATATCCAAAAGTACGTATTTTTTTGGGTATGAAGCAACCGATTTTTAGGTTAATTAACGAACTAAACCTATGAGGTTTCCAAAACCTTATAGGTTTTTACTTGGTTTCAATGCTGGCGTACGAACCACGAAGTGCCCTGCGAAGCAAATCCTTTCGTGTGCCTTTCCATGCATCCTTTTGTGCCATAGCAACAAGGCACGCGACAGGAGTCGCGCGCCAGCGTCGCTGAATGTCAATATTTGGTCAATAGATAATTAAAATCCGTCATTTAAATTTTAAGACTGTATGTTTGCCCCACAAAACATTTATTCGCTATCATATGTTACGTATTTTTCAGCAAATAGCACTGTGGGAAGCCATTTCTACCGTCATTTTATTCTGTATTGCGATGCCATTGAAATATTTTGCCGGGATACCCGAAGCTGTTCGGATAGCAGGATCTATCCACGGATTTCTTGTTGTCCTTTTTGTGATTTTGCTGATCATGTGCTGGAGCGAGTATAAATGGTCCATCAAGCGGGTAGCTACCTATTTTTTTCTATCGCTCATTCCTATTGTTTCTTTTTGGGTAGAAATGGATGTCAAAAAAATCATTTTGGGACAAAAACGGTAAGTATTTTTGTTATTTATTGGTTTTTTCGATCCCTATATATGCATAAGTGATTTCTGTCCTGTTGTGCGGTGTAGGATTCCCTTCCTTGTCCAAATTCACGAACACGAGTTTATCAATGGATAGGATAGTCTTTCGTGTGATTTTGTTACGTACCTCGCAACGCATTGTTAAGGACGTGCGGCCAAAATTTATGGCCTCTATGCCCATCTCAATAATATCCCCTTGCCGCGCAGAGCTGACAAAATTGATTTCGGAAATGTATTTGGTCACGACATGTGGATTGCCAAGCTGTATGATCGCATAAATAACAGCTTCTTCATCAATCCATCGTAAAAGGGTGCCACCGAATAGTGTGCCGTTGGGATTCAGATCCTCTGGTTTGATCCATTTTCTAGTGTAAAAGTTCATAGACAAATTAAAATGTTAGAAGTAAAAAAGTAAGCAATAATTAAAAAAGGCAAGATAATTATCTTGCCTTTTTTGTATGTTAAGCGTGAATAGCTCGATTGGATGTCGCGGCTAAAGCAGCTTCTTTAAAAGCTTCGGTAAACGTGGGGTGTGCATGGCAGATCCTGCCAATATCCTCGGCAGATGCTCGGTATTCCATAGCCACCACAGCTTCGGCAATCATGTCGGCCGCACGCGGGCCAATCATGTGCACCCCTAATATCTCATCGGTTTCCGCATTGGCCAGTACCTTGACGAAACCATCTGTGTCACCAGATGCCTTTGCCCGTCCTGAGGCTTTGAAGGAGAAAGAGCCGGACTTGTACTTCACACCTGCCTCTTTCAATTGCTCTTCGGTCTTTCCTACCGAAGCCACTTCCGGCCAGGTGTAGACAACTCCAGGGATCAAGTTGTAGTCAATATGAGGTTTCTGCCCTACGATTCTTTCAGCGACATAAATCCCTTCGTCCTCTGCTTTATGGGCCAACATAGCACCACGTACTACATCGCCGATGGCATATATGCCTTCTACTGAAGTTTCCAAATGTTCATTAACAGGAATTTTATTTCCTCTTTCTTCGGTTTTGATGCCAATATTCTCTAATCCTAAACCTTCTGTGTAGGCTGTTCTACCTACGGCAACAATACAATAGTCACCTTCTAGGGATACCTGCTGGCCTTTCGTATCTTCGGCCGTTACGGTGACTTTTTTGCCCTTGGCTGTGGCACCAGTAACTTTATGGCCTAAAAAGAACTCCATGCCCAATGACTTTTTAAGGACACGTTGCAACTCCTTACCCAAACCGCCGTCCATCGTTCCTACAATGGATTTAGCGAATTCCACAACAGAAACTTTAGCGCCTAAACGTGCATATACAGACCCCAATTCAAGACCAATAACACCCCCACCGATAACGATTAAGTGTTTGGGCACTTCTGTCAAACTTAAGGCTTCAGTGGAAGTGATGATGCGTTTTTTGTCAATGGGAAGGAAAGGCAATGCTGTTGGCTTAGAGCCCGTAGCGATAATGATGTTTTTGGCTTTCAGCTCTTCGGTGCTCCCGTCTTTTTTGGTTACTTTAACGGTATTTTTATCTACGAAGGAACCCACTCCTTCATACGATTCTATTTTGTTCTTTTTGAATAAAAATGAAATGCCTGCGGTATTTTGGGCAATGACTTCATTTTTGCGATCCATCATTTTTTTTACGTCGATCTTTAGGTCGCTCAAACTGATGCCATGGGTTTCAAAATGGTGGGCAGCATTATGGAAATGTTCAGAAGTATCCAATAAGGCCTTTGAAGGAATACAGCCCACATTGAGACATGTCCCTCCAAAAGTGCTATATTTTTCAATAACAGCTGTTTTGAGTCCTAATTGCGCACAGCGGATAGCACCAACATAGCCACCCGGACCACTTCCTATAACAATGACGTCGTATTGCATAAAAATAGTTTTATTGTTTTGTGGCCAAAGTTAGTAATTAAATAAAAGATAGGGGAATTTATCTCATAAAAAAGCACCCTCCGCGGAGGGTGCTTTTTTATGAAAAATAACAGTATAATCAGATTATTCGGCAACGATTTTTCCCTGCATGACGCCGAAATGCCCAGGGAAGCTACATAGGAACGGGTATACACCTGCTTCTAATGTAAAGCTGATTTTATCTTCTTCTCCCGGACCCAATAGTTTGGTATGGGCAACGATAGAAGATAAAGATGTTTTCGGAATGTAATCGTTATCGATTGCGCTAACGGCTTCAGCTCCAAATGTCGCAATATCCACTCCTGGCTTTAAGACAACAAAGTTGTGCCCCATAGATTCCTTTGGTAGAGAGCCTACATTTTTTAACGTTAATTCTACAGGTTCACCGGCTTTCACACGGATGAGTTCTGTGTCAAATTTCATTTGGTCATTCCCTTCTACCGTCCAAGTGTTCGATAACGTAACATTTTCAATGCCTGGTACTGACTCTACGTTTGCAGATTCTGTTGTAGCAGTCTCTTCTGTAGCCGAGGTAGTTGTAGATTTGTTTTCGGAGCCACCACAAGCGGCAAAAGCAAGGGCGAGAGCTATCGCCGGTAGTATAAATAATTTTTTCATGTTGAAACTGAATTTATATTTCTAACAAAAATACTAAAAAAAAATTAATTTACGACATAATACTCTTTTTTGAAATCAGCTGATTGATTTTTTCATGTAAATCGATCGGATCAAATGGTTTACCAATTACACTATCTGCGCCAGCTTCATATGCTGCTGACTGCTCATGCTCCAATACGGAGGCTGAAATGGTAATAATAGGTATAAAAGCCTTCTGAATGTCACTGTGCTTTTTGATTTCCTTTATGGCTTCAAATCCTGACATGATAGGCATGTGTGTATCCATCATAATAAGATCATACTGTTGCCTATTCACACTTTCAACAGCTTGGCGCCCGTTTTTGACTACATCTACTACGCACCCCCAAGAGGCCAGTATATGAACGAGCATAAAACTGTTGAGATCGTTGTCTTCTGCCACCAACACTTTTAATCCTTGAAATTTGTCCAATTGATGAAATATTTTTTTGTCTATTTGTTCTTCGTACGGAAACGTATCGCCCTTTTCAAACAAAGCTTCGAATGAAAACTCGGATCCTTGGCCGTAGACGCTCTTGGCTTCGACGGTGCCGTGCAAAAGATCGGCCAACCGCTTGACAATGGCCAGCCCCAAACCTGTACCCCCAAACTTTTTGGTAATGCCGTCATCAGCCTGTTCGAATGCCATAAAAATCTTGTCGACTGACTCGGGCTTGATACCGATTCCGGTGTCTTTGACCGTAAATTTGATCTTGTACTTGTCGTCGATCTTTTCGGTGACTTCTATTTTGAGGGTGATCTTTCCATGTTCGGTGAATTTCAGACTATTGGATATGAAATTATTGATGATTTGCTGGATACGCAAGGGGTCACTCTTGATATACTCTGGAATGTCCGGAGCAATATCCATTTCAAACTCTAGGTTTTTGTCCTTCGCTTTGATCTTGAAGATTGAATTGATATCAATCAGTTTTTTATGGATGGAAAAACTTTCCTGTTCAATTTTCATCATTCCTGAATCGATTTTTGAAATGTCCAGAATATCGTTAATAATAAGTAGAAGCGAATTAGAGGCACTATCCAATCGATTGATCCAGTCTTTCTGTTCATCGTCCAGTGTGGAACTGCGAAGCATATGGACGATGCCCATAATCCCGTTTATCGGTGTACGTATTTCATGACTCATATTCGCCAAAAAGATCTCCTTGGATTTACGGGCCTCTTCTGCTTCTTCCTTCGCCAAGATGAGTTGTCTCCAAGATTCTTCCAGGGCAATGTTCTTGTCTTTAATTTCTTCTTGAATATGGATCTGTTTAACGAAAGAAGATACTTTTGCAATGGTGATTTCTGGATTTAGCGGCTTGTATAGGTAATCAACGGCGCCGCTTTCCAGGCCTTGTAACAGATACTTGTCTTCCTTGGATATGGCCGTTACCATAATAGCGGTGATGTGACTGGTTTTCGGATTGGATTTCAGTAAAGAAACAAATTCAAATCCATTAATATCAGGCATCTGTACATCGACCAAAGCGATGGAGATATCGTGCTTCCAACAAATCCTTAAGGCCTCGTTAGGGTCCGTGCTGCTGACAATGTTGATGTGCTCCACTTCGGAAAGTAGAGCGGATAGGCTAATGATATTTTCTTCTTTATCATCTAATATGAGCAGGTTGACATTCTTCATAACGTTATTTTAAATTCCTGAAATAGGAGATGATTTCTTCATTGTTATAAACCTTTACTTTGTCCGTCAAACGAATAGCACTTTCGGGCATGATGGAAATGAGTGCATCTGTGGGTGATTGTACATAAGTCGTTCCTCCTTGTGATCGAACGTGTTTAATGCCCTGAGCGCCATCTTTATTCGCTCCAGAGAGTAGAAATGCTGTGCAATTTTGGCCATAGGCATCTGCCGCAGACTCAAAAAGCACATCTATGGAAGGCCTGGAAAACTGTACGCGCTCAGAGATATCGAGTGAAAATGTTTGGTTTGGCTCGATAAGCAGATGATATCCGGGAGTGGCAAAATAGATGTTGTTCTCTAAGATATCTTCCTTGTCTCGTGCTTCGGCCACAGGACGTTTCAATTTGAGGGAGAGTGTCTCTTCGATTTTCGTTCTAAACTTTGGATTTCGATGAACAACGACGATAATGGCAGCATGGAAAGTTTGCGGGAGAGCCTCGATAATCTCGACAATTACATTATACGACCCTGCGCTGCCACCAATAAGTATAATATGTTGGGCCTTGTCCATCATCTGATTTTTTGATATATGTTTAATTCTCTATTAATCACTTTAAACTTGGACATAATATCGTGGCTCAATATGGCTTCTTTTGTTCCTAAGCATAAAAAACCAAATTTGCTGAGCGATTCGTAAAAGAGGGCAAGCACACGGTTTTGTAGCTCCAAATCAAAATAAATCAATACGTTTCGACAGGAAATGAATTGGAATTCATTGAAAATGTAATCTGTCGCGAGATTGTGTTGAGAAAACAGGATATTTTTTCGAATATCTTGGTTCACAATGGAAGCCTCATACATGGCACTGTAGTAGTCGGATAAACTGTTTGTTCCGAGAACATTATAGTTTTCGGTATATTGTTTAATCTTTTTAAGGGGATAAATAGCCTTCTTAGCTACTTCTAAAGCATGTGAGTTGATGTCTGTTCCGTAAATAAAGCTACGGTCGTAGATGCCGGCTTCCGTAAGAAGAATGGCCAACGAATATACTTCTTCACCGGTGGAGCAACCGGCGCTCCAGAATTTTAGTTGGGGAAAAGTTTCTAAATAAGGCAGTACATCTGTTTGTAGCGCTGCATAATATCTGGGATCACGAAACATCTCGGTGACATTGACCGTAATTTCGTTAATAAGAAATGTAGGAAACCCTTCTATATTTATAATGGCATTTTTTAGATCGACCACATCCATACCCTCCAAGCTCATGACGCGCTGTATCCGTCGTTTCAAGGAGGCCTTGCTGTATCCCGTTAAGTCAAAACCGGAAGTTTTTTGCAGAATATCAATAATATCCTCCAATTCCCGGAAGTCGATATAGGAAGTTGTTAGCTTAGCCATACCCGCATTAATGATACTAATTTGTCAATGTCGATCGGTTTGCTGATGTAGTCGCTCGCTCCAATCTGAATAGATTTTTCTCGATCGCCTTTCATCGCTTTTGCCGTTACGGCAATAATGGGTAAAGAAGCGTGTTGCTTGTTGCTTCTTATTTTTTCGATAGCTTCGAATCCGTCCATTTCAGGCATCATAATATCCATCAAAACAATGTCCACCGGTTGTTTATTGATGATTTCCAATGCTTCCAGACCATTGTTGGCTATTTCGATGTCCATGCCGTATTCCTGCAAAGTGGTGGTCAAGGCAAATACGTTTCGCATATCGTCGTCTGCGATTAACACCTTTTTGTTTTGGAGATTGTCTTGAAGAGTCTGTATGTTCTTCAGTTTATTCATGTTTTTCACAGGAGAATAGTCTTCCGAACTGATTTTATTTAGGAACAGTGTCACTTCATCAATCAAGCGATTGTTGCTTTTCCCTGATTTGAGCACCATCGTCTTGGTGTGTTTGTGGATTTGGTCTATCTGTTCTTTTGACAACTCATAGGCCGTGTTGATGATAATGGGGGTGTCCTGATATTTTGGGATTGACCGTATTTCTTTTAGTACCTCCAGTCCGTTGGCATCCGGAAGTTTGATGTCCAGGATGATCCCGTCTATATTTGGCTCCTCATTGAGTTTGGCCAAGGCAGAATGGGCCGTGAAGGCTTGTATAACATTGATGCGCTGTTCGGCAAAGGTCGATTTGATGATTTCGCTCTGAAACTCTTGGTCTTCGATGAGTAATACCTTTTTGATCCCTTCTTTGAGATGCAGGTCGATCGTTTCAAATGCTTTTCTAAGAGACTCTTCTGTGACCGGCTTTGAAAGGAAGCCGATAGCTCCTTTTTCTATAAAGTCTTTTTGAGGAAGCGTAGCGGCCGACATTGTATGGATAGGTATATGTTTTGTTGTCGCATCTGCCTTTAATGTGCGCAAGACTTCCCAACCATCGAATAAAGGGAGCATAACATCTAAAATGATGGCATGAGGACGAAACTGCTTTGCTTTTTGTATACCTTCGGCACCATCGTGAGCAAGCATGACGTGAAAACCGTCGGTTTCGGCAAACTCTTTTAGGATATTTGCAAAATTAACATCGTCTTCGATAATCAATAGGTGTCTACCCGGTATAACATCGGTTGACTCTTCAGGTGCAATCGATTTATCCTTAACCGGTTCTTTCTTTTCGGTTTTCTGCTGTGGATGGATCGTTACGTTTTTATGTGTTTCTTCAGGTGCCTTGTAGGGAATGATTAAGGTAAACGTGCTGCCTTCTTCGACCTTGCTTTGCAATGCTATCCGGCCTCCTAAAAGCGAGGCGATTTCTCTACTAATAGATAAACCTAAACCAGTGCCGCCGTATTTTCGACTCGTAGAACCGTCCTCTTGATGGAAAGCCTCAAAGATAAGGCCTTGTTTTTCCTCTGGTATGCCCTTTCCGGTATCGGTAACGATAAACTTTAAATTATCCCGATCTGATTTTATAGCGAAACTCACCTTTCCATTTGCTTCCGTGAATTTAAAAGCATTGGAAAGGAAATTTTTTACGACTTGTTCCACTCTATATTCGTCACTGATAAAAAGAGGAGGTGTATTTTTGTCTATAATAACCTCGAACTGGATATCTTTTTCTGCTGCGGTGGCTGCGAAAAGATTCTCCATGCTAGTGGCGAAAAAATGGGTGTCTATTTCTTCAAAATGTAACTCCACTTTTCCGGATTCGATTTTGGCAAGATCCAACAATTCGTTGATCAATTGCAATAAGTCATTGCCTGCACTATGAATAACAGAGGCATATCGAACTTGATCTTGGTTTAAATTTTGACCCTTATTATCTTTCAAGAGCTTGGCAAGTATCAGGATACTGTTGAGTGGTGTGCGTAATTCATGGCTCATATTGGCCATAAATTCTGATTTGTATTTGCTGGCTAATTCGACCTCTTGGATTTTTTCTTCCACCGTTTTCTGTGCGAGATTAAGTTCTTCGTTTCGCAACTCTAATTGGTGTGCTTTTTCTTCCAATTCTGTATTTGCCTGCTGCAGTTCTTCTTGCTGTACACGGAGTTCCTCCTCGGAGGATTCCAGTAAGTTGGTTTTATAAATTAATTCCTCGTTGGTGATACGGAGCTCCTCTTGTTGTGCTTCTAATTCCTCGGTCTGTTGTTGTGTTTCAGCCAATAGGTGTTCTACCAATACGTGGTTGTGTCCAACCTTGATGGCCATAGCCAGATTTCGAGAAACCCTACGCAGATATTTGATTATTCGGGGCAGATCTTGGGTTTTGTCAAATCGACCGCCGATTTCCAAAATGCCTAAAGCCTCCTGCTCGAACATGAGAGGTGTCAAAATCAAGGTTTCGATCTGATTGGATGCGATAGCAGACGAGGAACGGAGCTCGCCATCGACAGGGATATCGATGACCTGTATATCTTTCGATTGCATAGCCATACCCAGAAGACCTTCACCTTCTTGAAATGAAGCGGGAACCGAAGTCGTCGCATCGAATCCTGTGGACTGTTTTAAAAGGTATTCGTTTGCCTTCCGGATGTACAATGCGCCGGCAAAAAACGACGTCGAATGCGATATTGATTTGAAAGCTTTTTCTGCAATCAGATCCTCATCATCGATGCCACTGATACTTTCGTAAAGCTTCGTTGATTCCTCTAAAATCCAATTGTTGTTGTTAATCTCGATTTGTGCTTCCTGATATTCTTGGTTGAATTTCTCCAATTTGATCTTATTGCGAAGCATGGCCTTGTTGATTTTCAGTACCCTATTTGTAATATAGAGTACAAAGATTAAAGGAAGTCCAATAATGAAATATGCCAATTGCTTCAAATCGTCTACAGAAGTGTAGACGATGTCGTTTTGGGTATCTCTATGCGAAATGAGGTGATTGCTGACAGCAAAAATATGATTGTTGACAAGGTTTTGTTCGGATAATATCCTTTTTTTGTTGTCATTGTCGTGCGAATTTTTTTTCTGCTCTTCGATTTTTGATTCGTTAAGGATCGTTTCAATGCTGTTCTCCAATTTGTTGATTTCAGATTGAAACTCACTTTTGTTGCCGAGTTCCGCCCGTAGCAAAATGAGGGATTTTTGCAACCGGTTTTTAACGATGGCGATTCGTTCGAGCGATGTATCGTCGTTAATGAGCAGATACCTTGCTTTGAACTGTTCAGCTTCTGAAAGTTGCTGTTCGATTTCATTCAAGATATTCATTTTCGATTGGACAAACTCGGTCGTTTGTTTTATCTCTTTCATTTTGCGTTCGATAGCGCGAAAGAAATAGATCGATGCGACAATGATGATCACATAGGCTATCAAAACTCCAATAAGGAGTTCCCATTTCATGAAATCTTCCCTTTTTTTCATTTTTCAATAAGTAAAAATCACTCTTCTCAAGGGAAAAGAATGATTTGAAATCGTATACCTTCTAAAACCGGAAAGTTAATTGTTCACAGAATATTTAATGTATTATGTTTGCAAATTTAAATATTAATTCTAATAAGATGGTAGAAGGACCTATAAATTTGTTTTTTTGTCGTTTTCTGGAAAATAATAAAATAAAATAATATCTTTAGACAATAACTTTAAAACGAATATACATATGGATCCAGGAATTAGCTTAATTTTAATCATCGTAGGATGCGTTGTTGCTTTTTTTCTTTTGCTATACTTGTTGCCGGTGAACCTATGGTTTACGGCTCAACTTTCGAATGTAAAAATCAGCCTGTTGAATTTGGTATTGATGCGGTTGCGGAAAGTGTCGCCGGCTTTGGTGAC
This sequence comes from Sphingobacterium wenxiniae, assembly GCA_040394995.1. Classification (GTDB taxonomy): domain Bacteria; phylum Bacteroidota; class Bacteroidia; order Sphingobacteriales; family Sphingobacteriaceae; genus Sphingobacterium; species Sphingobacterium wenxiniae_A. The sequence goes on along the minus strand of JBEBRE010000021.1, from coordinate 13,715 downwards.
CAATGCCATGATCACCTCTACAAAAGCGGGTTTACGGATTACCACCAATGAAATAGAGACACATTATTTAGCTGGAGGAAATGTCAATAAAGTTATCAAAGCGTTGATCTCGGCTGATAAAGCCAATATACCGTTGGATTTTAAGTTGGCTACGGCAATTGATTTGGCTGGGCGTGATGTATTCGATGCTGTACAGCTTTCGGTCAATCCACAGGTGATTAATACGCCTCCTGTTGCGGCAGTGGCGAAGGATGGTATTCAACTGATTGCAAAAGCACGGGTGACGGTGCGTGCCAATATCAACCAATTAGTCGGTGGTGCCGGTGAAGAAACCATTTTGGCTCGGGTAGGTGAGGGGATTGTAACCACGATAGGATCATCTACAGACCATAAAGAAGTGCTTGAAAATCCAGATAGGATCTCTAAAACAGTTTTGTCAAAGGGGCTGGATTCGGGTACGGCCTTTGAAATCTTGTCGATTGATATTGCTGATATCGATATTGGAGAAAACGTAGGTGCTAAATTGCAGACAGATCAAGCTGAAGCCGATTTGAAAGTAGCGAATGCAAGAGCTGAGGAGCGGCGAGCAATGGCGGTGGCTACTGAACAGGAGATGAAAGCAAAGGCTCAGGAAGCAAAAGCTAAAGTTATCGAGGCCGAATCGCAAGTACCTCTGGCGATGGCCGAAGCTTTTCGCAATGGAAATTTGGGCATAATGGATTATTATAAGATGCAAAATATTCAGGCAGATACGGATATGCGATCCTCTATATCCAAACCTGGATCGACGGATAAGGGTAGTTCGTAAGCAAATACGATAAAAATTATATTACACAACCGATTGATTTGAAAAAGTCAATCGGTTTTTTTGTTTTTCTTCTTTTATAGTCCTAAAATTAGACGATAAAACAGGTATTGACCATGAATAGAAAGAAAATTATACAACGATTGGTACTCATAGGTGCTGGAATTTTACACTTAGCCATCACTCAGGCACAATCAACAACAAGGATCGTCGTGCCTATATCGGGCAATACATGGCAGATGCCTATTGAGACCAGAGCACTCAGTCGGGCAGATGGCATTAGACAATGGGATAAGGAGAGCAAGTTTTCGACGTATGTCCGCTTTGCAAAAACCGGAGAAATAGACTTAGAGCTGGGGTTGGGAACAGTAAAAGAAGCCACTAAGATACAGCTCGCTGTGGGCAGTTTCTCAAAAACAGTCTCCGTTAGTCTCCAGCAGGCTAACTCCCTGTTGAAGGTCGGCAAGATAGCTATTCCAGATACAGGCTACGCCGTGTTTCAGATTTGGAGTAAAGAGGATAAAGTGCTGCCCGAGATAAAGTCATTTCAGATGACCGGTGATTCAGAGTTGATTGCTTCTTCCAATTATGTTGTCAATAACGATGACAACTATTTCTATTGGGGAAGAAGAGGACCGTCTGTGCACCTTGCATACAGCACCCCTATAGATACAGATATCGAATACTACTACAACGAAATTACGGTACCGAAAGGTGAAGATGTGATAGGGTCTTACTATATGGCTAATGGGTTTTCGCAAGGTTATTTTGGTATTCAGGTAAACAGTGAAAGTGAACGGAGAATACTATTTTCGGTTTGGAGTCCATTTCACACGGACAATCCGAAAGAAATTCCGGATGACCAAAAGATTATTCTCCAGGCAAAAGGCAAAGATGTATACACGGGGGAGTTTGGAAATGAAGGGTCTGGAGGACAATCGTTCTTGCGCTACAACTGGATAACAGGCAATACATATAGATTTCTGTTAAGGGGACGACCGGTGGAAAATGGTTATACGGAATTTACAGCATGGCTGTATGCCCCGGAGAAGGGAGACTGGCAGTTGATCGCACAATTTCTACGTCCCAAAACCAATACTTATCTGAAAGGGTTTCATTCCTTTTTGGAAAACTTTAGCCCCTCACAAGGTCATATCGAACGAAAAGTAATCTTCTCTAATCAATGGGTACGAGATGTGAACGGAAGGTGGCATGAATGTACCGAGGCTAAATTTACTGCGGATGCGACGGCACGAAAAGGATATCGAATGGATTATGCCGGAGGGGTAATCGGAAATGATTTTTACCTGCAAAATTGTGGGTTTTTTAACGATTACACGGTTATTGATTCAAGGTTTTCCCGTCCTGATAACCGAAGAATGCCGCATGTGGATGTGGCGAAACTCCCAATGGAATAAAATCATTGCAAATGTAGATTAAAACAAAACCCTGACGATGGGCGTCAGGGTTTTTGCTACTAACCAATTATAAACCTAAATTATGAAAAGACAATTTAAACTAACTATAACCTTTCGATTGCTCTTTGATTACAGTACAAAGATACAGCCAAAAGGAATATCTGTCAATGCTTTTATGTTAATTAGTTGTTAAAACAACTACTTTGTGACAGTGTTTTGATATTGTGTCTTATTTAAATAAAATGTTGGCTGTTCGTGATTAGTTCGCCCTTTTTGAGTTGTAGAAAATAAAACTTTTTGTGCTACATTTGGAAATATGGTTTTACAAGATTTTACAAAGATCAAAGCTGTTTTTTTGGATGTAGATGGAGTGCTTACGGATGGTACGGTATTGGTTACCGAGCAGGGTGAGCAACTCCGGTCGTTTTCTGTAAAAGACGGTTATGCCATGCAATTGGCGGTAAAAAGCGGAATCTATATTGCTGTTGTTTCGGGAGGGAAAACGAGAGGCGTACTATCCAGATTGAACAGTTTGGGCATCCAGGATGTGCATTTGGGTGTATCTGATAAATTGTCTACGATTATAGATTTAATACAAGAATGGAGGGTAGCATCGAGTGAAGTGCTGTATATGGGGGATGACATACCCGATTTAGCTTGTATGAAGTGGGTTGGATTACCGGTTTGCCCAAGTGATGCCGCGGAAGAAATAAAGCAGGTAGCTAAGTACATATCGCCAAAAAAAGGAGGAAAAGGGTGTGTTCGTGATGTATTGGAGAAAATATTGAAATTGCAGCAGAAGTGGGATATGGATAAAGGGGAGGAAGTGTGATAACGGATATGTTGAAAGATACGCGGGTAATCTTAGGCTCGCAATCGCCTAGACGGAGGGAGTTGCTAACCAAAATGGGTGTTGATTTTGAAGTCATTGTAAAAGATGTCTTAGAAGATTATAATCCTTCGGATGCACCGGAACAGATTGTGGAAGGTATCGCCTTAAAGAAACTACGAGCGTTCAATTCACCGGAATTTGAGGATGCCTTGATCATCACGGCAGATACGATTGTGGTACATGGGGGACGTGTATTGGGCAAGCCCTCAAATGCAACCGCTGCATTTCATATGCTCCGCTTGCTACAAGGCTGTTGCCATGACGTGCTTACAGCTGTTGCTTTTTCTTATGCAGGTGTTACACATCAGTTTATAGAGAAAACAACGGTGGAGTTTGTTCCACTGACGGATACCGAAATTTCTTTTTATATCGAAAATTATAAACCTTACGATAAAGCAGGTTCTTATGGCATTCAAGAGTGGATTGGTCTTGTTGCAGTAAAAGGTATCGAAGGTTCTTATGAGAATGTAATCGGACTACCGACGGCAAGGCTTTATCAAGAATTGAAGACTATATTTTTCAAATAAGGAAGGGCACTAAGCCCCTCCTTATTTGATATGATACCTTATACCAGTATAGAATAATCGTCCGGTTAAAGGCCCCCAAAGCAAGTTGGTGTCAAAATGTGCTCCGAAGGGATCTTCAAAGGCCAGAATAGGGTCCTTTTGGAAAAAGTTGGTCAAATTTTCACCACCTAAGTATACGGTGAAATTTTTGTCCGTCCCGAAACTCTTGCTGACTTGTGCATTCATGGTGATATAAGCTTCTGAATATGCCCCTAGTTGATATGGGGCTGGATTTGTGGCTGTAGAAGGCAAGCGTTTTTTGCCCACAGCGTTGAAGGTATAGTCAAAGCTCCATCCACTATGTAAATTGTAGGCCATATTAATGAACCCTCTATGCTTGGCTGTCAATGGTTTTTGCAATCTTCCCGATTGGTAATCGGTCTGTACATCTAACATGCGATAGGCCATTCGGGTTTCAAAATGAGCTAATGGCATGAAACGAAACTCAGCCTGTACACTATTGGAAAATGACTTGCCATCTAAGTTGTAGAAAGATACGGCTGTGGGATCTTCAAAATCTACAACAACTTGATTGGTGAAGTTGTTGTGGAAAAGTTCGAATGAAATACCCGACTCTCTTCCAAATAGCCTAAAGTCCTGATCAAAGGTCAGTCCTGTGTTCCAGGAAACTTCAGGTTTCAACCCATAGGCCGAATGACTTGTATTTCCCAATGTAGCGAAGTCGATTTGACGGCTCGAGGCAAATACACCAAGGTTCTCTGCAAAAATATTGGCTGTACGTTGGCCTCTCCCCGAACTGATGCGGAAGGTAGTGGTACCAGTCGGAGCATAACGAAGTACGGCACGTGGGGTGGTGAACCATCCATAAAGATTGTTATGGTCTTGGCGCAAGCCCAAAACGGCATCAAAGCTTTCGGTTGGTGCAAAAGTATATTCTACAAAAGCACCAGTCACCCTTTCATTACGGTCAAAATTGTAGCTGGACACATCTTCTTTATACTGATCGTAAGATACCGATAGACCAGCCCTGTATTTGTGTTTCACGCTCCCAATAACATCTTGATACAAAAGATTGGCATAACCGCTGTTCTGCTCATTGTTATAGGTTGTCAATCCGAAATAACTATCTTGCTTATAACGCGACCCTGAAAGTTGCAGACCAATACTGCGCAACCTGTGGTTCGGAAAAACATAACCAATTTTGGCAAATCCTTCGATGCGTTCGATATCGAATCCCAGACCATATTTGTTGGTTGTCAATTTATCGGTTGATTCATTGAAATCTATTTCTCCTCCTATGCGGTCATCGTTCAGATATTTCACGCCAAATTGTGCGATCAATCCTTTTCCGTCCTCATAATGCCAGCGATTGATGCCCGAGAATACGTTTCCAACGGGCATATCCCTGAAGCCATTATCACTAAAATTCATCTTTTTGTTGTACATGAAATTATCGTGCAATAATAGGCCAACAGACCATTTGTCGCTGATTTTCTGTGCGAGATTGAGGTTGACATCTGTACGTCCCATGTTATTGGCGTAAGCATTGAAATAAAGACGGTCGCTGTTGTGTGGTTTTTTCAACTCCACGTTGATTTGGCCCGACATGCTTTCAAATCCATTAGCCACGGATCCCATTCCTTTGCTGATCTGTATAGATTCGATCCAGGGGCCTGCCATACTGTTTAATCCCAAAGGTGAAGCAAAACCACGCGGACCGGGAAGATTTTCGACAGTCAGCTGTGTGTAGATCCCACTGAGGCCCAATAGCTGTACTTGCTTGCTTCCCGTGACAGCATCGCTGCTGACGACGTCTACAGAAGCATTGGTCTCAAAGCTTTCGCTTAAATCGCAACAAGCTGCTTTGAACAGTTCTTGTGCTGTAATGGTTTCGACCCGATTAGGATTTAGTTTCGCAATGTAATTAGATTTCTGTCTTCTGGAAACAACGACCTCTTCTAATACGTTGTTCTTCGCATGAATAACGAGTACTTCGTGCAGGTTTTTTACTTCGATGGTGTCGGATTCCATACCCACATAACTAACCACCAAATGTCGTTGTCCTTTTTGGTGCTTGATATCAAAAACACCGTTTTCATTGGTTTGCAGAGGAGTGGATTGGTTCTCTAACCAATATACGTTTACACCAGCGATAGGCGTTAAATCTCCTTTGTCGTTTTCATTGACAACTACACCGCGCACCGTGTGCTCATGGTCGTGATTGTGGTGGTCGTCGTCTTCCTCTTCCTTATGTTCTTCTCCCTCTTCATGCTTATGGCCCTCATGCTTATCTTGGTTTTCTTTTGCATCGCCTAACCTTTCGTATAAGCAACATTGGTGCAGTTTCTCATAAACGTCATCCTTAGCACGGGTTTCGTCCGTGTCATGTCCTGCATCGGCTATGGCTTGTTTTATGTTGAGTGCAGTTGTGGTATTCGGATGGAAAGTAACGGTCGCTTTCCCCGTTTGGCTGTCCCAAGAGGCTTCGGATACGCCTTTGATTTTAGCGGCTTTCTCGATCCGCTGTTTGCACATGCCGCAATTTCCGGCTACATCAAAAGTAATGGTAGAAGATTGTTGCGCAAAACTTGATGTGTAAGAACTTAAAAAAAATATTAAAGTCGTAATTTTATATATCCAATTCATTATTTACAGTGTTTGATTGTTCCCAAATGCAATACTAAAAACACAGCCTTCTTCGAAGAAAGTGTTTAGACATCATTTCTAGGTAAAATCAAATTCTGAAATTACAATGGATGAGATAAGTAGGGTTGGAAGGCAAGATTGCCGATAACCTATCGGGTGGAGTGGAAGATGTTGTTGTTTCCACATCGGAATGGAATGCCGAAATCCAAACAAGCGTAAGGATAGCAGGTGAAATTGTCGGAAAACTGAGCAGTGTTTGCACATTCTCGACCTCTTCTTGACTCTTCTTTAAATCGATCTGGATATCTTTGCAACACTTTTCAGACGTGTTGTCACAGATATGTGAAGATGCGCTCTCCTTTTCATGGTCATGGCACAGCGGGCAATTTTCATGATGATTTTCCACATTTTCCTGCAATATAAATATAGTTCCTCCATGGCATTGGTGCATGTTTACGGTGGTGCCGATACACGTCAATGTATAGAAAAATAGCAATATGCTGGCAAGAAATGCTCTCATCACTTACAAAGATAGAGAATTAAGAGACAGATTTTATAATTTAACATTTTTTTTGAGAAAAAATGTGGAAAAATATATTCTTTTGGAATGAAATATTTAAGTATTTTTAAGACCAATAAACCTGATTAAATAAAAATGGAGCAATTATTTTCACAACCGGAATTTTTAATTTCATGCGCTGTGGTTCTCGTTATCACTGCGGTGGTTATTCATCGTCTATATAACAAATTCGTCAGCAATTTGTAGCGGAGGAGGGAGATTTCCTTACGGCCCAGTTTTGAAAAAACTGGGCCGTAAGGAAATTATTGCCGATAGGACAAGGTATTTTCAATTATTTTCGGATGCTTTGGATGAAAGGGAGAATCTGGCTTTCATAATCTTCTTCTGCCAATAATTTCACAAACGCACTCCCTACAATAGCTCCGTTGGCATAATCTGTTGCTTTTTGGAACGTTTGTGCTGAAGAAATACCAAAACCGATGACTAACGGGTGTTGTAAGCGCATGTCCTTCAATCTCTTGAAGTATGCTTCAGACGTATCTTTTACTTCCAGTGTTTTTCCCGTAGTTGCGTTGGAAGAGAGCAGGTAGATAAAACTCGTGGAAAGAGTGTCAATTTTACGAATACGTTCTTCGGAGGTTTGTGGTGTAACCAAGAAGACGTTGCTGATGCCATATCGCTCAAATATATCCTGATACAATTCTTCGTATTCATACATGGGCAGATCAGGAATAATGACTCCATTTACACCGACTTCTTGGCATGATTTGCAAAAATTTTCGACACCATATTGCAATACAGGATTGCAATAGCCCATTAAAAATACTGGAATGGATACCCGTTTTCTCAAGTCTTTTAATTGCTCAAATAACGTTTTGAGGTTCATGCCATTCTTTAAAGCCACTTCGGAGCTATGTTGAATCACGGGGCCATCGGCCACCGGATCAGAATAAGGAAAACCTATTTCCAAAAAATCTATGCCAATCGTCTCCAGTTTTTCCGCGATCGGCAAGGTGCTGTCCAAGGTAGGATAGCCAGCCGTATAATAGATGGAAAGCATTTTTTTGGTATTCGATGGGGAAAATATATGTTCAGTTTGCATGGTTATAAATCAAAATATTTCATGTAATTGTCTAAATCCTTGTCTCCACGTCCGGAAAGACATATCACGACGTTTTCATGGCCTGAGAAGGTCATTTTTTCCAAATAGGCCAATGCATGAGAGCTTTCTATGGCCGGAATAATGCCCTCGAGCTGGGTAAGACGTAATCCGGCTTGCATGGCTTCGTCGTCGGTGGCGTTAACATACTTTCCACGGCCACTTTTAAACAGCCAAGCATGTTGTGGACCTATACCTGGGTAATCCAATCCAGCTGAAATAGAATAAGGCTCTATTACCTGTCCATCGTCTGTTTGCATCAAAATGGAACGGCTACCATGTAATACGCCTTCTTTGCCCAAGATTGTCGTAGCTGCAGACTCTCCGCTGTCTACCCCATGTCCTGCTGCTTCTACAGCGATCAGTTTCACATCTTCGTCATCTAGGAAATGATAAAACATACCCGCTGCATTGGAGCCTCCACCTACACAGGCGAGTACATAATCTGGTTTGTCATTCCCTGTTTTTTCGCGCAATTGCTTTTTTGTTTCTTCAGAAATAATGGATTGGAACCGAGCTACTAAATCGGGATAGGGGTGTGGTCCTACTACCGAACCGATAATATAGTGTGTGTCCACCGGATTGTTTATCCAATCGCGTAGAGCCTCATTCGTTGCGTCTTTTAGGGTTTTGCTTCCAGAGGTTGCTGCTATGACTTTGGCACCCATCATTTTCATACGTGCTACATTTGGCGCTTGGCGCTGTATATCGATCTCGCCCATATATACCACACATTCCAATCCTTTTAGGGCACATACCGTAGCGGTGGCCACACCATGTTGTCCGGCACCGGTTTCAGCAATAATTCTTTTCTTGCCCAAACGTTCGGCCAACAGAATCTGTCCGATGGTATTGTTAATCTTGTGTGCGCCTGTGTGGTTGAGGTCCTCTCGTTTCAAGAATATACGAGCATTGTAACGCTCCGAAAGTCTCTTCGCATGATACAAAGGGGAGGGGCGTCCGACATAATCTTGCAACAGTTCGTTGAACTCTTTTTTAAAGCGCTCGTCTTCCATAATCTCCAAATAGTGTTTCTGGAGTTCCTCCACATTCGGGTAGAGCATCTCAGGAATATAGGCGCCACCAAAAGGACCGTAATATCCTTTTTCATTAACTTGGTACTTACTCATCTCTAATGCTTTTCAATACTTTTTTTAACTTATCTATGTCTTTTAGTCCTGGCTTTAACTCAAATTTAGAATTTAAATCCAAGCCGATCAATCGTGCGTCTCCTATTTCCAATGCCTGGGCAATGTTTTCCGTGCTCAATCCGCCACTTAGAAAATAAGGTGTGGTCAAAGGGTAATCGTTGAGGATTTCCCAATCGAAGGCCTTTCCTGTACCTCCATGTTGTGGACTGCTAGTGTCGAAGAGAAAATAGTCCACTTCATCAGTATACGAACTCAATAGTTGCCAATCAAAATTACCGTGGATACCGAAGGCCTTGATAACTTCGACACCTGTCTTTTTTAGCGAATGGCAAAAGGTTGCAGGTTCCGATCCGTGCAATTGCACGGCCTGTAGACCTTCTTTGATTTTTTTCATGACATTGGTCTCGCTTTCATTTACAAACACACCTGTCTTTTTGATAGATGGAGGCACTGACACCGTTGGGATATTGTCAATAAAACGGGTCGATTTTTGGTAGAAAATAAATCCTATGTAGTCAATATCCAGTTGTGATAACGACGTTATATTATCAGGCTCACGCATGCCACAGACCTTTACCTTTAGACGTATGTTAGTCATGGATTAGTTTTTTTAAACTGTTCAGTGCTTTTTCGCCCAATAAGGATGCTTCGGCTTCATAATAGCAGTCACCGAAGCTTCTCTCCGGATGAAATGTTTTGATGGCAAAGGCCGCATTGGTCAGGACAACGTGGTTTTGAATATCGTTACCGTTTCCCTTAATGATGGTCTTGAAAATAGATGCAGCTTCCTCCACTGTTTCGCCACCGCTTAGATCTTCCCTGGTTACCTTTTCAAATCCCAAATCTTCTACTTTAAAGTAATGTTCACCACCGTTGTTGATAATCTTGAAATCTCCGGTAAGCGAAATTTCATCGTAGCCATCCAAGGAATGGATAATGTTATATTGTTTATCAGTATTTTGATAAAGGTAGTTGTATAATCGGGCCAGCTCTAGGCTAAACACCCCGACTGCTTGAAATTTTGGATTGGTAGGATTGGTTAGCGGGCCCAGCATGTTGAAGAAAGTTTTTACTCCTAAAGCACGCCGAATGGGTGCCACGGTTTTCATGGCTGGGTGGAAAAGTGGGGCATGCAGAAAGCAGATATTGGCTTCATCCAATTGTCGGTTCAACTCTCCTTTGTCGTTTGTAAAGGTATATCCCAAATGCTCCATCACATTGGATGAACCACAACCAGAAGACACACCCACATTTCCGTGCTTGGCCACCTTATAACCTGCGCCGGCAACCACCAAAGAAGCCAATGTGGAGATGTTAAACGTATTTTTGCCATCGCCACCCGTCCCACAAAGATCTATAAGGTCGTAACCCGGAAAATCCATTTTAAGACATAAGTCGTACATCGCATTGCGAAAGCCGCTCAGTTCCTCCACACGGATACTACGCATGCCGTAAGTGGTCATAAATGCCGCTATTTGATGTGTGTCATATTTCCCTGTGGCAATATTGGTCAGAATATCATAGGCCTCATCTTTGGTAAAGCTTTTGTAATCAAACAAATGTGCTAGTATCTCTTTCATTTTTCAAATTAAAATTAAAAAATAGAACTTTAAAGTCCATTTTTGGTGTCGGCGCCACATAAAAAAGGCTCGCCGTTCAAGGCAAGCCCACTATTTTTTGATGTAAATAATTCAAGCAATAGGTTTTTGCCACAACATTAGCTGTTGTGCCACCACCATGCGTTATTTACAGTATTACATTTCATTTTTGATATTATCCTACAGCAAATGTCTCATATTTATTAATTAAATGCAAGAAAAAATGATGAAAAATTAATAAGTGACAAAATGTGCGGTTTTATGTCCTTTGGAAACCAAGGTGAAAGAAGCAATTTTGTCTTGCTCGATGTATACGGCCAGCAACTGTCGTCCTCTATATTTTAGAAAGTACATTTGTTCGGTCGATTTGCCCTCGGGATCGATATCGCGTGTTTCTTTTCGGGGAAGCTGATGAAAGGGAATGTATTGAATTTCAGCCGGATTTTTTGTACTAAGATTTAGCTGTATTTCGGCAATGCTTGCTTCGAGATAATCATACATGCCATCATCGAGCGAATCGCTGAGCAACACATGCTGGCTGAGAATGACATCCGGATGCATTTCTCCTGCTGCCACATCACTGATAAAGTTTTTAATGGTTTCAATGTCCTTTGCAACAGGTGTCTGACTATTCGTTTGTGCAAATAGGAAAGTATTGAGTATAATGAACAGCATAGATAGCAGTATTCTCATAATGTTGAATCTTTTTCATTGGACTTTGTTGTCGACAAAAGGATTAAAAACATAAAAAAGCCACCGATCTGGTGGCTTTTTTATGTCTTAATACTCGTCTTCGTTGAAAAAGAAATCATCCTTGGTAGGATAATCCGGCCAAATCTCTTCAATGTTTTCATATGGTTCGCCGTCATCTTCCAATGCCTGGAGGTTTTCGATAACCTCTACTGGAGCTCCGGAACGAATAGCATAATCGATTAACTCGTCTTTAGTGGCTGGCCAAGGGGCATCTTCCAAGTGTGATGCTAATTCTAGTGTCCAATACATATCCAATTAATTAAGTTGCTATTTTTCGCAAAAATAACATTATTATTTACTAAAGCAAGCTAAAAGATTATTGTGTTCGTAAAAGGCTTTTAATCAGAATTTTAAAATTATATATTTTCAAAATCTGTTCCTTTTTTCCGTAAGGTGTCTAAACGTGGCAATATCGATTTGATATCTGGGTTTTGGTAATCGTCCTCAATAAGACCATCCCGCATGCGGACAATGCGATGGGCATGTTGGGCAATATCCTCTTCGTGTGTCACGAGGATGATGGTATTGCCCTTGGCATGGATGTCCTCCATCAACCCCATGATTTCAATGGATGTTTTAGTATCCAGGTTTCCCGTAGGTTCGTCGGCTAAAATGATGGAGGGCGTGTTGATAAGCGCTCTGGCAACGGCAACACGTTGGCGTTGTCCTCCCGATAGTTCATTGGGTTTGTGGTCTACCCGATTGCCCAATCCTACATCTGCCAAGGCTTTTAACGCTCTTTCTTCCCTTATTTTTTTGCTTAGACCGGCATAGATAAGTGGCAGTGCCACGTTTTCTAAAGCGGTACTTTTGGGCAATAGGTTGAAGGTTTGGAATACGAATCCTATTTCCTTATTGCGCACCTCGGCAAGTTCGTTTTCACTCATGTCTGAGACATGGATGCCGTTCAGGATGTAATCTCCTTTAGTGGGTGTATCGAGACAGCCTAAAATATTCATCAGGGTGGACTTTCCGGAACCCGATGGACCCATTAGGGCCACAAATTCGCCTTTTCTGATGTTAAGGGAAACTGATTTCAATGCATGGATTTCTTCTGCACCAATGGTATATTTTCTGCCAATATCGTGTATCTGAATCAAATACTTGTCGTCCATATCCTGAGCTTAATAGTAGGTGTTAAGTTACGATTAATTATAAACATCCCAAGCATATTTCATTTTATTGTAGACATTGTCTTCCAATGCGTTGAAAGAAGCTGTGTCAAGATTGCCAGTCTCAATAGGAGCCAACACCTTGATATGGATGACACCAGGCCTTGAGCCATGCTTTATACCGTCGTCCCACATGATTTTCCAGACATCCTGAATCACGACAGGTAAAATGGGAATATGGGTCTCCGTGGCTAAACGAAAAGCTCCAGATTTAAATGGATGGAGCTTAGGGGGGTAGTCGTCGTCTATTTTTCCTTCAGGAAAAATCACGACAGTTTTCCCTTCGCGCAAGAGATCTTGTGCGCGTTTGAAGGCCTTGAACGATGAAATGCGGCTTTCTCGTTTAACGGGAATATCGATGGTTTTGAAGAAAATGCGGGTAACGGGATTTTTCAAGAGCTCTATTTTCCCCATGAAGGAAAAGGGTACTGGGCACAAATAATTGATGGCCGTAATATCCAAGATAGAGGTGTGGTTTGGGCAAATGACATAGTTTTGTCCCCAATCAATGGGTTTTTCAAACTCTACTTTTATGCGAATCCCTACACTATACAATCCCGCTAAACTAATCCACTTGCGCATAAAAACGATTTGGCGGTAATATTTATGTGGCTTTCTTGCATAGAAATAGAGTAGCGGGTAGCCTAGCGCAAAATAGAAGAGTACGGAGGTGCAGTATGCAATTAGATGTAGTTTTCTTAAGACCTTGGTCATATCGAAAAAATAAAGTAGAGACGCAGCATGTTGCGTCTCTACAAATATCTATTTACTCAATTCCGCATAATATTTGAAAAAAGCAGGAATGGTTTCGATGCCTTTTAAATAATTTTCGATACCGTATTTCTCATTTGGTGAATGCAAGTTGTCACTGTCCAGACCAAATCCTAATAAGACTGTTTTAACTCCTAATTCCTTTTCAAATAGTGCTACGATTGGAATAGATCCTCCTCCTCGTGTCGGAATAGGTTTCTTGTTGAAAGCTTCTTCCAATGCTTTTTCGGCTGCTTTATAGGCCACACTGTCTGTTGGTGTAACTACAGGCTCTCCTCCGTGGTGCGGTTTTACTTCTACCTT
>JBEBRE010000020.1:0-34366 GCA_040394995.1 Sphingobacterium wenxiniae | reverse complement strand
CCGATGAAAATCGGAATGCATAACATAGAACACAACAGCCCTGCCTCGGAGAGGGGGACAGTGATTAACAACGGTGTCATGAAAACAAGTAAAAAGCAAACAATAGTCGTAAGATGCTGAATAGTAATAATATTAAAAGATATGTATACAGGATAGCTACCGGACGGCAGGTGTGATTATCGGTGTCATCTGTGAGCATAATTAAAAAATTGAATATTCGTCATGTAAATTTCCGGCATTTTGTCATTCCGACGAAGGAGGAACCACGAAGTGCTCTGCGAAGCAAATCTATTTGATTATCAAAAGATTCTTCACTTCACTACGTTTCGTTCAGAATGACAAAACGAGATTTATTACGAATAACGGACATTCAAATCAAAAATAATTATTTTGATTCGCGAATGATGTACTCATCAGATTTTTAAAGCTGATGATATTTTGTTAGTCGCTTCGTGGATAATCTGCGGATCGTCGGTATTGTTGATGATGACCAAGTCCGTTTCGGATTTGTAGGGTAACAAATATTGGTTGTAGGCCGGCACAACGTGGTTTATCCATTTATACATCACATCGTCATGGTCGTAGCCACGTTCGATCAGGTCTCGCTTTAACCGCCGTTCCAAGGCAATGGATTCATCTGCATCCAAGAAAATCCGATAATCCAGCAGTTGATTTACCTCCTCATAATAGAAAATAAAAAGACCTTCCACAATGAGAATAGGAGCAGGTTTGATTTCCAGTAGCTTGGGTTTGATATTGGGGTTGTTAAACGTGTATTCTTCCTTATATACGGTATGTCCATCAAATAGGTGCTTGATGTCGTGGTAAAAAGCCTCTCTATTGATAGCCGTTGGTAGGTCAAAATTATAAAGCCTGTTTTCTTCCTGGGTTTTGGTATTCGCCGGAATGTAATAATCGTCCTGCGAAATCAAGGTCACCTGATCCGGTTGGAAATGGTTCAAAAAGCTCTTGAGAAAGAATGTCTTTCCCGAGCCACTGCTGCCGGCTATACCGATAACGTGGGGTTTATTCATTAATGTTGCGTCCATGTAAGGTTATTGCAAAGGTACGCCATAAGCGATTTCTATCAAAAATCTTCTGTCTAAAGCGCCTATATAGGCTGCTGCGGATTTTGACAGCACGACAATCGCACTCTGTGTTTCGGCATTGTCGGCAAATTTGCCGACGACCTTGGCATAAGTAACGTTCTTGGTCATGGGATTGGTGATTTTTAAAATCGTGCCAACCGGGGCTGTTTTATGCAAGGCCAAATTGCTTTTTCCATCGGTTTCCAGATTTTCCATCCATATGCCGATACCCTTCTCTGTCTTCTCCCGGATGCCATAGCGATTGGTCTCGAAACCAAGATCCTTTGGGTCTATAGCAGTGGTTGGAGTATCCAAGATAATAGCAGGTTGCTCGACAATTTGCACAGGTGCGACATAGTCTGAGTCGGGTATTTTTAAAAATTGCCCTTCTTTCACGGTGTCGGAAGAGAGATTATTCAGTTTCTGTATGGCTTCTACGGTCGTGTTAAAACGGCGTGAGATGGCGTATAACGTTTCGCTTTTTCCCACTTTGTATTCGGTGAGGATGCTTTTGGGGTCTATGGGTTCGTTCTTGGGTTTTACTTCCTGTACATTGCGGTCCGGTGCTTTTTGTTCCGGTAAATTCTGTGCCGCTTTTCTGCCTGTGGGAATTTTAACGGTATCGCCCGGCCGGAGATTTTTCTTGTTGTTGGCCGACATGATGGCGTTTACTTGTGCGTTATAACGACGTCCCAAAGCATAGTAGGTGTCTTTGCGTTCTACCTGATGGATGATATATATTTCACCATTTATGATTTCTGTTCCAATAGAATCGGGCGCAGTATTCGTGTGTTTTACTTCTAAAGGGGAGAGGTTGGGTGTGGCCGAAATGACCAATGGAGAACATAATATACCCATAAACCCTATTTGGAAGCATATAGAAAAAATCTTCGTTTTGTTCATACGGTTACAATTATACTAAATACGAAACAATTTCCTGTTTATTATATGACATTATGAAAATTTGATTCCGAATTTGAAAATAGGGCTGGGGAATCATTTTGGGCATATTTGTCATTAAGCATTGTTCATGTAGTATATTGGATGCGCTTGCTATGCAGAGGTTTAAATCGAAATTTTTACCGGAGGGTATATGATAACACCAAAGGAGCTTGTCCTCAGACCTGCTTACCCAAAGGAGGTCTTGTATATTGGCATTTTTGAGATAGAGGGGTGGCGTACCAGTATAGGGCACAGGCATTTTTAGTTCACAGCAATAATCGAGCGAGGGTGTACTTATTTCCTTGGTTGTGGCAATATCTATGTATTTTTCAAAACCCGACTGGAAACTGCGATGTCTGAGCTTGATATGGTCAAGATAAGTATCCAGCAAGATGTGGTCGGGTATATAACATCTTTCCACCCCACTCAAGTCCAAAAACAGTATGCCTTCTTTTACAGGTGTCATATCGCCGAAGCGCTTTAAGATAATGGTTTCTTTCCGAATAGCTTCTAACGTCCATTCTTTTTCGTCCAACGCGAGATTATCCAATACTGTATTTCCTTCAAAATCCAAAACATGGATAATGGGTTTTGTCGTTTCCTCGTGGCGCAATTCAACACCGACAAGCCTTGTGTTGGCATCCACGACTATTTTCCAAATTTTAAAAGGAAATTTTTTATCAAATGCTTTATATATTGTATATTTAGTCATTACATACGGAAAATCTATGAACAAATTTACGAAAACCTTTTCAGCTTTGCTTTTTACTTTTTTGGTAGGCTTCCATTTTTCGCATGCCCAAAAAGTTTACAAGGTAGATATTAAGGAGGATATAGGGCCGAATGCATGGCGAACTGTTCATTTGGCACATCAAAAGGCGAATGAACTGAAATCGGATGTTTTTTTGATTGAACTGAACACCTTTGGCGGTGCGGTGAATTTTGCGGATTCCATCCGTAGCAGGCTGTTGAGTTCACCGATGAAGACCATTGTCTATGTCAATAACAATGCGGCATCTGCAGGAGCGCTCATCTCGCTTGCAGCGGATGATATCTATATGCACAAAGGTGGAAGCCTTGGCGCGGCCAGTGTAGTGAACCAAAGTGGCGAGATTATGCCGGAAAAATACCAATCGTATATGCGTGGATTAATGCGCGCGACTGCCGAGGCAAAAAACCGTGATCCTAGAATTGCGGAAGCCTTTGTGGATCCCGAGGTATCGATTCCCGACCTCAAGCCAGATGGCAAACTGCTGACCCTTACGTCCAAAGAAGCGGTAAACGCGGGGATTGCTCAAGCAGAAGTCAATAACTTGGACGAGGTGTACCAGCGGGCACAGCTTTCAAAGGCCGATGTGCATCACCATCAAGTGACGGCTGTGGATAAGATCGTTGCTTTTTTGATCAATCCCATGGTAAGCGGGCTGTTAATCTTGGGCATTATTGGTGGTATTTACTTTGAAATTCAAACACCCGGAATTGGATTTGCCTTTGTCGTGGCCTTAGTTTCTGCAACGTTGTTCTTTGCACCATTATATTTGCAGGGATTGGCCGACAATTGGGAAATCGCTGTTTTTATCATTGGGGTTATCTTGCTGGTGCTGGAAGTGTTTGTCATACCGGGTTTTGGTATTGCCGGTATATTGGGTATCATCATGGTGCTGTGCGGACTGGCCTTTTCGATGGTAGACAATGATTTTTTGGATTTTAAACTGACTAAACCGGGACTGCTCATGAATTCGTTTATAATTGTATCCGCAGCGATGGTGCTATCGGTGGTGTTGATGGTTGGTTTTGGCAAGAACATTTTGAAATCTGCGGCTTTCAAACGGTTGGTTTTGGCTGATGAGCAAAAGGCAGAAAGTGGATATGTGTCATCCCAACCCAAAGTGAATTTGATTCACAAGAATGGTGTGGCCCGTACGGTATTGCGCCCTGCGGGAAAAATAGAGATTGACGGGGTGTGGTATGATGCGGTGGCACTAGATGGTTTTATCGATGCCGGAGAGGAAATATATGTGGAAAAACACGAAAATTATAATCTTTTCGTGCGGAAACTGATCAATAAACCAATGCAGGAAGGATAAAAAGAAAAGTGTTTCACCCATGTTTGTCTCAAACAAGCATGGGTGAAACACTTCTAAAACAGGATTCTTTCTCCTACCGGTAATCCATTGTTTTTGGCAAGGACGCCACACATGTGGAAAAGTAACCTCGCGCCTACATTGCCGTCCCATTCGTCGCTATCGCCGGGAGCAACTTCGACCAAGTCGATGCCAATGATGTTTTTACGAGATGTAGCCAATTGGTGCAGCATATACGTGGCCTGTTCGTAAGATAATCCTCCAGGAACAGGTGTGCCCGTATGCGGACAATACCAACGGTATAGCGCATCGATATCAAAGCTTATGGCTATGTTGTCAGGCAATAAATCGATCATGTGATTAACCTGTTGTTGCCACGTTTGTCCCTCAAACTGTCCTTTTTTCAAATCGGTATCGGTAAATACGCTGATTTTGCTTGAAGATTTGACTACTTCGACCTCTTGTTCGCAGAAATCGCGAATGCCTACCTGCACCAATTTGGATACTTGGGGCAGTTGAATGGCATTGTACATGATGGAGGCATGGGAATAGGTAAATCCTTCATAGGCTTGCCGAAGATCCATATGCGCGTCAAAATGCAAAATGCCGAAGTTGGTATATTTGGTGGCCAATGCTTGGTAATAACCAAGTGGCGTGGAATGGTCGCCGCCTAATAGGATCACTTTTTTGCCTTTGGCCATCCAGTCTAGCACACGGTTTTTCAGAGATGCATTCAACGAAGCGCATGCCGCATTTATCGTGTTTAAATCCGTTTGCAGGTCGGGATGGTTGGCGATATCTTCTCCCGCTTCCAGGGCCTCGATGATCGGTTGGGCTAAGGTTTTGAATTGTTCACTATCGTTTTTCCAAGATGCAGGGGGTTCGTCCATATAGATGCCGAGCTTCCAGAGTTCCGGAAAATCCTGATGGAGGAGGTCCACTTGAAAAGAGGCTTGCAAAATGGCTTCAGGCCCATCTGATGCGCCGGCACCATAGCTTACGGTTACTTCCCAAGGTACAGGAACAATAATGATTTCACTTTCTTCGGCTGTAAACGGCAGGCCATAGATGCTGGCATCGGCCAAGCCGGGTTGCGAAGGATCGAAAACGGCGATTTTTTGTTCTTTTGTCGACATGCTTATCTGCTCAAAATTTGAAAACACAAAGATAGGAAATTTGGGAATGGGATAATTTGTGAATTTGGAAATGGGATAATTTGGAAATGGTAATTTTCTTTTGTGCGATCTGTGAGAGATTATTAGGTCTGAAAAAGAAGTTCCGAGATAGGCACAGAAAGCCTACTGGTATTAAAACGCTGTGAAAATCCGTGCGATCTGTGAGAGATATTTAAACATATGCATTTTACCTTTTATACTTATCATGTAATCCTTTTCCTCCCAAAATCATAGGGGTAATTTTCTCCAGGCGAGCAAGTTTTGTTTTTTCCTGCTTGGCTTCTTCTATATGCACGATGTATTCTTTCTGTTTGCCGGGCGTGAGTTTATCAAATGCTGCTTTTAGGTTTTTATCTTTATCAAAAGCCTGTTTTAATATGCCTTCCACTTTTTTCGGCGCGGTTTTCCCGGTTTTGATTTCTTTACCATCTATCACCGTTTGGATGGCTTCTTCGATGTAGGCTTTTAGCTTTTTGGGATCGATTTCCTCGGCTGAGGTGAAGCGCCACTGGCGCAAAGCTTTTGTTTTTCCTTCGGAGGCCGTTAGCAGCACCTTGTCTCTATCCTCGAGGAATACGCCATTGTAAAACCAAATAGCAAAGTGATTTTTAAAACCACTATAAGCCACCACGTTTTTTTTATTATACGTATACACATCGCCTCCCCATTTAAATTCCTTCACGAGGGGCAACTCGTTGATGACTTGTTGGACTTTTTCGGCAGCTTCTTTCCATTGGTTGTTGTACCGTTTCCAATCGGGGGCTGTTTTGTCTCTTAGTTGATCGAGGTTGAATTTTACCAACCCCTGTATCACTTTTTTTGGTAATTTTTTGTCGAAGGGAATTTGAACAGCTCCCTTAGAGGTTTTGTAGTCCTTTAAGGCATCCTCAAATGCGCCGATGGCCCCGGAACCTGGATAGATGCCAAGGTGGTTTTTGAAGAGGGCAAAGTGTATGAGGTTGCCGTGATACCGGAAGGTCGGCATCTGATAGCTGATGGTCTCGGTGGCTTCGGGTGCGGCTTGACGAATCAGCTCGCGCAGTTCTTGCAACAGTCGCTGTTTTGATGCGTCAAACTGGGCGATGTATTCATCAATATTGGTAAAAGTTGCAGCCATCATATTTTATTTCTTGGATTTCATCGCCGGGACTTTTTTGATGGCCTCGTTTGCCAATATTGCTTGGTATTCGTCAGATGCCATATCCACAAGCTTAACTTTGCCTTCTTCGTCGGCATAAATACCCCACCCATATGTTTTGGCAAGGGGAGAGGTCCGCAGGCAGGGTTGGCCTTTGGCGAAAAATTTTTGTCTTTCCTGCGCTTTTTCTTCTGGCAATATATCTTTTCTGATGGCGTGGACTTCAAATAGGACGTCGTCTGAAGTATATTGTAACGGGTGTTTTCCAATCCATTCAAACTGGTAATTGGCAATGCTTTTTTTATCCGGCTTTTCGGGCGGAACGGTTCCTTTTACGGCTGTTGAGTCTTCGGCTGGGGTAATCAGCGTCTGGATGTAGTTTGTGGAGTGCTGTTTCATGCTTATTGGAAAATGCGGATGCATAGATTATGGAATGCGTTCATATTTCTCGGAGTAAACATCAATGGTTTGATGCATAAGTTTTACAAGGACTGCTTCGTCCAAATCGGCTAATTTCTTTGCATAGATACAAGCCTTGCCCATCGTGAATTTACCCAAATCCTGAAGAAGGTCCCGATGTTCATCGCATCCACTGAAGACATATAAAGAAAAGGCGGCTTTCCGGGGTGAGAACCCGAGAAGAGGCGCTTCGCCTTCATGGCCACTATCATATTTGTAATGGTATTTTCCAAAGCCGATAATGCTTGGGCCAAACATCTGGGCTTTTTCACCGGAAGCTTTTTCCATCAGTTCGATCAGCCGGAAGCTATCTTTTCGTTTTTGTTCATTATCGACCTGTTCGATAAATTTCAGGACATCCTTATCGGTGTATGCTGTTTTGTTTTTAGCCATGGCCACTCGTTTTTTCGAAGATACAACAATGTTATTAAATACAAAATTAACTGTTGCCGTATACGCGCTCTACATAAGCTTTAAAGTTATGGAGGATGGCCTGCCATCCATCACGTTGCATATCCAAGGGGTTTTCGCTTTCAGGTTCGAAATGAACCGTCATTTCCGTGGTGTTGCCCTTGTCTTTGAACAAAACTTCTACCTGCCTGCCGTCGGACATGGTGTAAGCGATTTTGCGAAAGGGCTCCAGATTGGTATATGTCCCTTCAAAGTCGAAGCCAAAACTGCCGTCTTTGGCTTCCATTCGATTTTTGAATTTGCCCCCGACGCGTAAATCGTTGACAGAACTGGTACAGTGCCAATCGTCGGATGCTTGGTTCCATTGCATAATGTCTTCTGCTGAATTATATGCATTCCAAACCGTTTCTACCCTATTGTGGATAGTCGCGTTGATTGTTATAGGTTGTTCCATATATCAAATTTGATCTGTATTATCCATTCTTTAATATAAAGGTTGTTCCTGCCGGATCCTTGATCCAATGCATATCACTGGGAATTTCCTCAATTTCGTCGCAGGTGCCTATGCCATTTGTCTGTAAATAGGCAGTAGCCTGCCGAACGTCAGAAGTTTTGATTTCCATCCATACTTCGCTCCGTTCTATTCCCTTAACACAATCCAGCCACAATATGTTTGGTCCGAAAGCAACGCGGTGCGATTCCAGGACTTGCGGATGGCTGATGTCCAGGCGTTCCACATCCAAGAGCAGGATATCCTGATAAAAGGCTAATGTTGCTTGGTATCTGTCCTCGGGAATTTTTAGGGCAATGTTGATTCCTCCTTTAAAATCTATATGCATAACGTGTTTGTAGGATTTGTCTATCCAAAACTATGGGAAATGAAAGCAAAAAAACTTGTCGTAAGGCAAGTTTTCGGGATCACTTATTCACGATTTCCTTTCGGATGCGGCTTAATGATGTATCGGTAATGCCCAAATAAGTAGCGATGTGTTTTAAAGGAGCTTGTTGGAGGATTTGCGGTTTCTCTTCCAAGAGTTGTTTGTAACGATCCGAAGCGGAGAGGCTGATCATTTCCATCGCTCTTTTTTTCATCAGAAAAAGCTGATAAGCCATCCAAGCGCGTCCCCATTCGGGCAAGGCCGGAATGGTTTCGAAAAGATTTTGAAAGGCATCAAAATTGATTTTCCATAGCACGCAATCGGTGAGACATTGTATATATTCATTCGTAGGGATGCGGTGAAAGATGGAAGCGACTTCTATCACGAGTTCTCCATTGCACACAAAGCCGGTGGTGATTTCGTTGCCCTCATAATCATACACGAATGAACGTATCAAACCACTTTCGACGATGTAATATTCGTTTGACACCTGTCCTTTCCGGAGTAAGAAATCACCTTTGTAGAAAGGAAGTTTTTCGTGGGTGTCAAAAAGAAGTTCCAAATCTTTCATTTGAAACAAGGGGTGTTGGTAGACGTTTCTTAATACCTCTGGTTGCATAGGGTAAATTTAGGATTATGGGGGAAAGATACACATTATTTCCAAACAAATTCATGAGCCATCAATTGAAAAGGGATGGGGTATGTTGACAAAAAAAGTGGCATCGCCATGTAGCGTGCCACTTTCTACTCAAGTATATTTAAGGTTTTTAGAAATCGAACTTGATGCGTGCTCGAATACCGTGTTTGGGTGCATCCGGCTGATCGAGGTAATTCAATCGTCGTACGTAATCCACGCGGACAAACTTGAAAATATTACTCAATCCAACGCTTGCCTCCACATATGGTTTATCGCCAAAGCTGTAGGTGATGGCTTGTTGGTCATCATTTTTCTGGAATTGCAACACATTGTCGGTATAGGCCGGATGGTTTTCCTGATGTACCCCCCCATAGATCGCTTTTACACTGAATACTTCCCGCCATTTTAGTTTTTTGATGAGCGGCACCTTATTCAAGATGAAACCATTCATGTAATATTGAACATTGGCAGCGACCGAATGGTCACTTACAAATTCCATAAAGTTCATCAAATTATAGGACCGAAGCTGGTATGCATAGGTCTGATTGGCCCGATGGATGTTCAAGAACGGGAAAGGGATATTCTTACCGGCGATATAGTTTCCCTCCACATTGACATCAGCATACCCCAATTGTGAGAAGTAAAAGCGCTTATCTGCACCTAAGGTGAAATTATGATAATTGTATTCACCGTTCAAAACATTTTTCAGACCTGCTACATAGTTGAGGTAGAAAATCGGGTATTTGTTGTAAATAGGAGTGCGGTAAAGCTTGCCTTGATAAAATTCTTCCTTTGGAGCATAGCGCAAACTGAGGGAAAGCTCGGTCGTATTCAATTCCTGCAAGAGCCTGTTGTTTCCCTGTTCATCCACCATTTGGTACATCAATATCCCGGCAGGTTGTTGTTTCCATTTAGATAGTCCCAAGGTGTAGGAAAAGTTGTTTTCAAACTCGCGGCGATATTCCAATCGATAAATGTCGTTGTATAGATACCGTTCATTCTCACCTCTTTTGAAAGATAGCAAGAAATTGTCTTCCTGTACGAATTCGAGATTCTGACCGGGTATTTTTGTGTCGCGCATCACGGAAGCCCTTAGATAATGTTGTGGAAAAGTATATGCCGATTTGTTGTTTAAAGCATATGTACCGCTCATGAAATATTTCCATTTTTGGTCTTTGGCACCATAAGCAGTATAGCCCTCGGCATAAAACCGCTTGCTCAATTGTTCGGTGGTACGGCCTCCGACACGTAAGCGGAGACCCTCTACCGGATTAAAGCTGTAAAAGGTATTAACAGGACCTATTTCGATGGGTCCGGCTTGTTTATAACCCGACAATACCAATGCACCGATGTCCATTACGCGTTGAAAAGAAGACATGAGCTGTAGGGTGTCAATGTTTCGATAAATGTTTTGTTCGCCTCTTTTTAATGGGATAGGTCTATTCATTGCCCAATAGATTTCGCTTTGCGGTTCCTTGTATTGAGGAGAGACTTTTTCCACTGCTGGTCCGGCGTAGACACTGTCGGGCATGGCAACATCCGTTTGAAAGTCCGTAAGGGTTACTGTTCGGTTTCCTTTGATGCCCGTTCCTTTGCCGGTGAGTGCAAAGTCTAAACTCAATGAGCTGGTTTGTAAATAATAACGCTGATGTGCATCTTTGTCAAAATCCAATTTGACATCCAAGTCCCGGACAAAGTTGAGGTTGATATCGTTCGCAACGGCCAGTTCGGCTTTTTTTACGGCATATTTTCCATCTAACGTAATATACAGCTTTCCTTGAAACAGTAGATCAGCTTTGTTCCTCGGGAAGAAACTCAGTTCGACTAAATAAGGGGTTTCCGTCTTGATCGTATCCGTAATATAGAAACGGTAGAAAGTAGGTGATGATCCCGCAATGGGGCTTAGAAACTGATTTGTCACCAACTCAATGTTGCTTTCGTAGATGTCGATATCTTGGTAAAGCTTGTTGAAATAGGCAGACAAGCCATCGTTGTCGACAAATTTCGGATCAAATTGTGCACGTTGTTCGGCCAAGATGAGTTGTTTGCTATCGTTGGGTTTCTTGCGCATGTACATTTGTGACAAGCGCTCTTCGATAAAAGCCGGCAATGTGTAACCGTGTGAGGAGCTGCTGTCGCTTTTTTCATCTTCTTCAAAGAGGAACTGATAGTTTTTAAAAATTTTTCTGTTCTTGAACTTTTCCGATAAATTGCTCAAACCCAACGATACTTTTTCATACTGTCGGTAAGCCACATAGTCATATGAGGCTATCCTGTTTTCCTCCTTATGTGCAATAACTTGGCGGATTAATTCGACCGCGGGATTGTTCTTGTTGGAATATTTGGCCCTTTTAGGCGATTTGATAGTTACTGTTTCTATCGTATTTTCGTCAGGTACCAAATGCACATTTAACTCTTGTTGCAATTCATTCTTAATCGTTAGGTCCTGAGACTCGTAGCCGACATAGGATATCCGTATTTTAGTAAAATTGGGATCGATTTTTAAAACATAGTTTCCATTGTCATCCGTTAACGTGGCGATAGTAGAACCTACAACCGCTACTGTAGCGTAGCTAATGGGCTCTTTGTTGGTAATGTCTAAAACTTTCCCTTTTACATGGATGCTTTGAGCACTTGCGGAAAAGGAAAGTAGCAATAAGGATAGGCTTATTGCTATCCATATAAAGTGCCTGTAGTTCAGTAATGTATGTTTCATTTTATTCAACTTTATACTTTTGACTTTTATTCTTATATGGTCAATATTTTAAAAAGTTGAACAAATGTAAATCAGTCAGGCTTATAATCCAAGAATACTTTTGAAAAATAGGCTGAAAATATTTTTTTTGAAATTAAGATGATGAAAGTGTTGAAAGGATGACAATCTTCGATAGAAACGGCAGGTCATCTCTTTAGCATTTTGTGTATGCTTGTTATGAAATGGCTTAAAACCTTTATTCAGAAAGGATCCGGCACGTTGAACGTTACCTTTTCTTTGGAGGAAGGATGGACGAAAGCGATATATCCGGCATGCAAGTGCAACCTGTCTGCCCGCTGTCCGTAAAGGTCATCACCTACAATAGAGCAGTTTAACCCCAAGCGATGCGCGGCATGTACCCGCAACTGGTGGGTGCGGCCCGTTAAGGGGAAAAAATGAATTTTTGTTTTTCCGTTTTCGATGGAAACTACTTCGTATCGGGTTTGCGCCGGTCTACCATGTGCATAGCACACCATTTGCCGGGGACGATCGTCCAAATCCACACGGAGAGGCAGGTCAACCAACCCTTCCTTGTTTTCCGGCACACCATCCAACAGGGCAGTATAACGCTTCTGAACGGTGTGCTTGATAAACTGGTCTTGGATGAATTGGTGAGCTTCTTTGTGCTTGGCCAGCACCAAGATGCCGGAAGTGGACATATCCAATCGATGGATAATGACCGGCCCGCGGATGTCGGGACGTAGGGCAAGGATGCGCGTGTATACCGAATCCTGCACATGGACGCCCGGTACGGATAAAAACTCTTCGGGTTTGTTGATAACGATAATATCTTCGTCTTCGTAGATAATGTCAAAAACCTTGCCCTGTGCAGGGTTTTCCAACATGGGATTGGGATCTACCTTTAATCCTTGCAACATATGCGAAAGGATGGGGTCGCATTTGCTCTTGCAGGCTGGGTAGAAGTGTTTGTGCTTCCGAACTTCGGATGCAGGAGAAGTGCCCCACCAAAACTCAGCCATGGCAATGGGCTTTAAGTGGTGTTTATAGGCATATTGCAACAGTTTTGGGGCCGCGCATTCACCGGCCCCTGCCGGAGGAAGCATTTGATGGCTCTCTTGGAAGATATCCAATACGGATTTCATCCGTCCTTCGGCATTGAGAAACTGATATTGGTCGAAAAGCTGTTGCTGCAGTGTCGAAGATTTGGATTTGCGAAGGGTCTTTAAACGGTCTATTTGGTCCAGCTCAACGTTGATTTTCTCTTGGATGGCGGTGAGTTTGTCTTTCCAAAATGCCTTTAAAACGGCATATTCATACTGATCTCTGTAGCTTTGCTTGATGAGATCTTCTTCCAGAACTTTGTATTCCTGATCATCCATGCGCTCTTTAGCCTTTTCACGTTGTGCTTTGCGGTCGGCTTTTGCTGTTTTCAAGACTGCTCTTTTTTCTTTTAAGGCGTGATCGGCCAATGCCTGCTGTGTTTTCAGCTCTTGTTGCAGGATCGGGATAGTCGTATTTTGCTCCAATCGCTCGATTTCCCGATTGAGTTGATTGATGCTTTCTTCTTCTTTCAGAAAGAATCCATCCTTAGTTAACATATCAAAGATAGGAGGTACAAAGAAGCTATGCTGATTGGTTCCGGCTAATTTTCCGGAACAAGCGGCCAAATAGCCTAATCGTTTTTCTGTATTTTCAACTACCAGAATGCCGAACATTTTGCCAATCGCCGATCCCTCCATGGCTGTTAGGCCAAAGTTGTGGACAAAATCTGTCTGGGTTTGCAGGTAGTGTTGCAATTCTTCGGAGGCAATGCTACTGAGCTCGTGGGGTTCATAGGAAAAAGGGAAGGTGAAGCTTTCAGGCTTCTGAATCGCAGAAACATCGGTTTTGAAATCATGAAAATAAGCCGGTACAGCACCCATCTTGTAACTACAGTTGTAAAGCACAAAATTAGGAAGATTTTTGTGCAATTGACAATTGAAATTCTGTGTAAATCTGAGCGATCTGTGAGCCTAATAAAAAGAAAATATTTCAAACAAAACAAACCACCGTTTGTTAAGCAGATAACTTAAATAAAAACATATGAAAACTAATATTGGTATAAAAGACAAGGACACACAAGCCGTTGCCGTGATTTTAAACAAATTATTGGCTGATGAGCATGTGCTGTATGTGAAGGTTAGGAATGCACATTGGAACGTTATCGGCCCTGATTTTCATGCGCAACACTTGTTTTTTGAATCGATCTATGGACAGTTGGCCGAAACGATCGACGAAATTGCAGAACGCATTCGCTCTATTGGACATTATGCAGTCGGCACCATGAAAGAATTTTTGGAATTGACCCAATTGACAGAAATGCGCTATGAAAAAAATGATAGCCAAGGATATATCAAAGAATTGACTGCTGATTTTGAAGCCATCATCATCTCCATTCGCGAACAGATTGATGTGGTGGGCGAAAAGCATAAAGATGCCGGAACGGAAGACTTCCTTGTTAGCGTGATGGAGCAACATGAAAAAACAGCTTGGATGCTTCGTTCCCATTTGAAATAATACAGATCAACACGAGTGAAGAAAACGGGAGAAATAGCCTCCCGTTTTTTTGTGCGCTCTAAATCCCTTTTCTGAAGATAAGGTTGGCTATATTTTTCTATCTTTGAAACCATCAATAACACTATTATCTATGAAGAAATTTTTTCTATCGGTCAATAAAGGTACGGCAACTTCCAATTTAACGGCACTTATCCTTCGCCTGGGTTTTGGTATCCTTATGATTCCGAAACACGGGTATGTTAAATTGGTAGAGTTTAACGAGCGAAAGGAGCAGTTTATGGACTTTTTCGGATTGGGTGGAACTGTTTCGCTAAGTCTGGCCATCTTTGCCGAATTTTTCTGCTCTATTTTATTGGTGATAGGTCTTTTTACCCGTTTAGCCACTATTCCTTTGTTGGTTACGGTGATGGTCATTTTTTCAGTGCACGATTGGCAATTGTTCGGTAAATATGAGCTTGCTACGGCGTTTTTTATAGGTTATTTAAGCATACTTGCTATTGGTCCGGGAAAATATAGCCTGGATTATTTTTTGCTAAAAGGTAGGAGATAGGTTGATTGTCAGTAGGTTATAGGGAATAGGCTATTGTGCAAGATTAAAGCTCGGATTGTGTGGGAATTCTGTTAAATTTACTTAATTTGCACTTCATTATTGGAATAGATAAAATAAGCATATGATTATACAGCCACGTGTAAGAGGATTTATCTGTTTGACGTCGCACCCCGAGGGTACGGCTCAACACGTCAAAGAACAGATTGCCTACGTAAAGTCAAAGGGCAAGATTCAAAATGGCCCTAAAAAAGTTTTGGTTATCGGAGCCTCCACAGGTTTCGGATTGGCATCACGCATAACGGCTGCCTTTGGATCTGATGCAGCCACTATCGGTGTGTTTTTTGAGAAACCTGCTGCACAGGGCAAGCCCGGTACCGCAGGCTGGTACAATTCGGCGGCTTTTGAAAAAGAGGCACACGCGGCCGGCTTATATGCCAAGAGCATCAATGGCGATGCTTTTTCTGATGATGTTAAACAGCAAGCCATTGATTTGATCAAGGCTGATTTGGGACAGGTGGATTTGGTCGTGTATTCATTAGCATCGCCTCGTCGCACCCATCCAAAAACTGGTGTAGCGCATGCCTCGGTATTGAAACCTATAGGACAGCCTTTTACGGATAAAACTGTCGATTTTCATACCGGAGTGGTCTCTGATATTTCCATTCAACCCATCGAAAGCGAAGAAGAGATCAGTAATACTGTGGCGGTTATGGGGGGCGAGGACTGGAAGTTTTGGATAGAGGAGCTAAAAGCCGCAGGTGTATTGGCCGAGGGCGTGAAAACCGTTGCCTACTCCTACATTGGTCCGGAATTGACATATCCCATCTATCGCAATGGCACGATTGGCCGGGCAAAAGATGATTTGGAAGGTACGGTAACTACTATCAATAATTTACTGAAAGATTTAAATGGTATAAGCTATGTGTCTGTGAATAAAGCTTTAGTAACGCAGTCGAGTTCAGCTATTCCGGTTGTACCTCTGTATATATCCTTGCTGTACAAGGTAATGAAAGAAAAAGGTATACATGAAGGAACTATCGAACAAATGCAACGTTTATTTGCGGAAAGGCTTTATGTAAACGGCGAAGTTCCATTGGATGAGAAGGGGAGAATCCGGGTGGACGATTTGGAAATGCGTGCAGATGTGCAGGCTGAAGTGGCCCAATTGTGGGAGAAAGCCACCACCGAAAATCTGCAAGAGATCTCGGATATCATGGGATACAGAAACGATTTCTTTAACTTGTTTGGATTTAATTTTCCGCAAGTGGATTATGATGCCGATACAGATGAAGTTGTAGACGTTCCGAGTATCACGTCGTGAACGACAGAGCGGTATATACCTTCTTAACCTAGGAAAATCTATGGATGAACAGGAATAGAAATCATCCTTTATATCCATAGATTTCTCCTTTGTCGGAATGACAAAAACAAGGTAGTGACGAGGGGGGCGCGCTATTTGTCACCTCGCCAAGGTCGAGACAAGTTGTCGATGTTACGAGACATCTATTTAGATTTGCTTCATCGTCGAACCGATGCACGATCCAGGACCCGGCAATCGGCGGGTTCCTCCTGTCATCGGAACGATTATTCATGCATTTTGACAAGTTAATACATCATGGTGAAGTGTCTTTTTTCGATTTTATTTACGTTATTTTTGTTGCAACTTTCAGCGCAACAAGCCTACAAGATTACCTATCAGCGGAGCTATAACGATCAAGTCAGCTCTAATCAAGACCCGCTATTGGTGTTTGCGAGTGCTGAGCAGACGGTTATCACCAGTGAGCGGATCACACAATCACAGGCCAAATATCCCTACGAAACCTTTTATGTCGATCGCCTGAATAACAATTACTATTATCGTCTGACAAATTTTTCGGCTTCTAAGGAATTGGCTATGGTGGATTCCATGATATTGAAACGCGATCAATTAACTTTTTCAGAAGAAACCAATACGATCTTGGGATATAGCTGCAAAAAGGCGACAACTTCTATTAATTCCAACGCCATCGAATTATGGTATACGGAGGATTTGGGTGTAAAGGGTGCGCCAACCGAGACAGGACAACATATTGGTTTGGTCTTGGAATATGTGCGGAATGGCAATTCGAAAATAACGGCCACAAACATAGAGAAGATCGACAAGATACCCGCCCATGTGCGCTTACGAAAATTTGGCCAACTTGTAGATGGATTGACTTATCAGGATGAACTGTGGAAGAGCCGATTCATTTACATTCCGGTTTTTCAGGATGAACAGATTAATTTTGTGGATACACCGAAGCAAGACAGCGTCATGCGTTTCGCCCATGGTACGGTTATCCTCAAAAAGGTGAAGATTCCGAAACTGGATAACGGTAGCCAAGCGTTTGTGCAGCTGGTTGAAAAATCGAACGGCGATGCCTACGATCGTACGGGGTCGGTATTTATGATTGCCGATGATCAAGCCCAAACCTTTTTAGATGGTATGAAAAACGGCGTGAATACCTTACCTATGTACAATAATGGCGACGGCACGGAATATCCGGGCATGGTTCGTACAGATGGTTTTTCGCCGGTGTATGAGCTGATGCGCTTTTTTACGCCCTTTGGTGTGTCGCATTTTAACAGTCGCCTGACCTTAAAGGGAAAGACTTGGCAGGATTCGGTCATCTATCGACAAGACGTTTCCGAGTTTTTGCCGGTTATGTCGGGCAAAGAGGTATATATCGGCACATATATCGGCAATTACGACAAAGGTGGGCATCAAGTGAGCCTGGAGTTGACCATCCATCCCGGAAACTCTCGGATGGCGCATCAGAAAGTCATGTCTATTTTCAATAGCACGAATGTAATGGAAATGGGCGGGCAGACCTATGCACGCTTCTTTAGCCAGGAGAAGGGATTGGAGGTAACGTTTGATTTGCCGGAAGATGCCAAAGACGTGCAGCTCCGCTACATTACGACCGGGCATGGAGGCTGGGGCAATGGGGATGAATTTGTTCCTAAAGAAAACAGCATATACCTGAACGGGGAATTGGCCTTTAAGTTTACACCGTGGCGAACGGATTGTGGTTCGTATCGTTTGTACAATCCCGTTTCCGGCAATTTCCAAAATGGTTTGTCATCTTCTGATTTAAGTCGATCGAATTGGTGTCCGGGGACGATCACCAATCCGAATTACATTAGCCTTGGTGATCTACAAGCGGGCAAGCACACCATCCGCGTACATATTCCACAGGGAGAGGCCGAAGGTACGAGCTTTAGTTTTTGGAATGTTTCGGGCGTGTTGCTTTATAATTGATTCTGTTAAGTACTTATTTGTATTTGCGCTTCAAATGTTGCGTAGCCTGAAAAATAGTAGGATCTCTAAAAAATTGTCATGTTCATCAGCAAAAGACGGCTTCGCTATTGATGAAAGCATTCACCATAGGTGTTGGTAACTTATCGTGTGTATATAGTCTCACAGATCGCATAGATCTGCACAAATCAGTGTTCATCTGTGTAATCTGTGAGTATCGTAAAATCTACAGTATTGTGCCTATGAAGAAAACAACGCTTCAGCTGTTAACCTAAAGCTATCCAATCTTTTCTGGTTGTCGAAGATGTAGTTGGTGGTCATGATTTCATCGATGCCATATTCCCTAACGAACCCTTCCACTTCCTGTTTTATCTGTTGTGTATTACCGATGAAAGTGCAAGCCGTCATATTATACACCGCTTTCTCAATTTCGGGTATACCATCGTAAATGACTTTTTCGGTGGGCGGGGAAAGAGGTCTGCGGTGGTTGGTGATAATGCCCGAAAACATATTGAATAAACTGGTGGATAAATAATAAGCCTCGTCTGTTGATGCGGCGGCAACGATATTAACACAGGCTATAAAATAAGGTTGCGATAGATATTTGGAGGGTTTAAACTGTGTCTTGTAGATCGTTGCAGCCTGTGCAAACATGGCCGGGGCAAAGTGTGCGGCAAAGGCATAAGGCAGACCAAGAGAAGCGGCCAAATAGGCTGAATCTGTGCTCGATCCGAGAATATAGAGCGGAATATGCAATCCCTCGCCCGGAAATGCCCTCACTTTTGCGGTCGGATCGTCGTTTTCAAAATAGTCTAATAAAGATTTGACATCATCTTTAAAATAAAAAGGTGTATTGAGATTATTGCGTCGCAGGGCCATGGCGGTCACTTGATCCGTTCCCGGTGCGCGACCAAGCCCTAAGTCAATCCTATGGGGGTATAGCGATTCCAATGTGCCAAACTGTTCCGCCACCACAAGGGGAGAGTGGTTCGGAAGCATAATACCACCAGATCCCACACGTATTTTTTGTGTTCTTTCGGCCACATGCCCAATTAATACAGCGGTAGCTGAACTGGCAATGTATTCCATGTTATGGTGCTCGGCCAACCAGATTCTTTCGTATCCCAACTCTTCCATGTATTGCGCTCCTTCGACCGTACGCTCAATGGCTTCCTTGACAGTGGCTCCTTTGCAAACTGTCGCTAAATCCAAAGCCGATAATTTCAATCCTTTCATATGCTAAAATTACGTGCATTTCCAGAAATAGATGTAATCGTAGTGTAATTAGATAGATTTATTGATATACGAAAAAAACATGTTACACATCTAAATATGGGTATACCATAGAAATAGTCGTCTAAAAAATATTTTTTTAACAAAATAATTTTAAAAATGACAAATTATTAATATTAATCGTTTAATATTAATATATTTGTAAACCAATGCGCGGCAATGCATTGTTGGCTATGATAAGCTAACCAATATCAAAATTGAATAAATTGTAGAGGGAGGGAATTCGGACAAAGATTTTTGGAAAATTAGAATAAAGCAGGCTTGTGTGATTTTTGATAAGAGTATTGCCGCCTATATTTTCTTATTGTTATTATTATTTGTTTCAATGTTTAGTTAAGTCTTGTGATACCCCGCTTCCCAAGCGGGATCACAGGGCATTAAACTCGCGTTATCGCATATTGACCACTTTATCCACTACATAGCGGGTATTCCCACGCCAAGGTAACACACCATGGTATTCCTTGTAATGCAGGTCGAAATATTTTCCACTGTTAACTTCCAGCAATTGAAATACCGAGTCGCTTTCTATGGAAAATTCAAACTCGTTATTGGATACTCCGGTACCCAATTGGTTAGACCGCAGGCCTTCCTGGATTAACTTTCCTTCGTAGGTCTTAAACAGATTTCCTTTTTTGACAGCATAATTCAAATAACCGGACTTTACGCCTTCGCCAAAAACGAAGTAATATTTAAAATAGAGATATCCACCTAGGCTAAGCAAGAGTACGATAAGAAACCAACTTATAATTTTGCCGAAACGACCCGATGCTTTCTTTTCTGTGTTATCAGATGATGTCATAACCGTTCAAATTAATGTATTTAAAGTTATATTGTTTTTATGATAAAATAAAATTTAAACAGCATTTTCCATTTCCACAAGTTCGAAGTCTATGGCTCCTTTGGTGTTCTCGATCAATCGTCGGCCATCGTCATTCACATTTTGTAGCACCATCTGCTTACCTAAGTTTTTGTAGCGCTCCTGAATCTTTTTCAAAGCTTCCAAGGCGGACATGTCCACAATGCGGCTTTCGCTGAAATCGATCACAATACGATGGGGATCGGAGCTAATATCGAATTTTTGTATAAACGTACCTGCTGACCCGAAAAACAATGGTCCGTAAATATGGTAATATTTTGTTCCGTCTTCGGAAAACGATTTGCGGGCACGAATCATTTTGGCATTGTCCCATGCAAATACCAAAGCTGAAATTACTACGCCCGCTAATACGGCCAAAGCTAAGTTATGCAATACAACTGTGATGGTCGCTACCAAAAGGCAAACGAAGATATCTGATTTTGGCATTTTGTTAAGAATGCTAAACGTTCCCCATTTGAAGGTATTGATCGCCACCATCATCATAACCCCCACTAATGCGGCCATAGGAATTTTTTCGATGACGGTGCTTCCAAACAAGATAATGACCAAAATGGTCAACGCACCGACTATACCTCCCAGCCGGGCTCTGGAACCGGCATTTAGGTTGACAAAAGTCTGTGCAATCATAGCACAACCTCCCATACCACTAAAAAATCCGTTGGCTAAATTTGCTGTTCCTTGTGCTATACATTCCCTATTGGAATCGCCACGCGAATCTGTAATCTCGTCAACGATGGTCAATGTCAACAGGCTCTCGATCAGTCCTACACTGGACATGACCAATGCATACGGAAAAATGATATGGAATGTTTCCAAATTGAGGGGGATCTTAGGAATATGAAAAGGAGGAAAGGTCCCTTTGATATGCGCAATGTCTTTGACTGTTTTGGTATCGATATTAAACAATAACACTATGGCGAAGGTTATCATAATGGCGATTAAGGATGCGGGAATTGCTTTGGTGATTTTGGGTACGAGACTGATGACAGCAATGGTCAAAAGAACTAACCCTACCATATACCATAGTTGTTCACCTTGCAACCATGTGCTTTCTCCATTGCTGATGGTTTTAAACTGCTCTATTTGTGATAAGAAGATGATGATGGCCAGTCCATTGAGAAATCCATACATAACAGGTTCTGGGATTAGCCGGACAAATTTTCCCAGTTTGAATAGTCCGACCAACAGCTGAAAAACACCGGCTAGAGCAACGGCAGCAAATAAATATTCCACGCCATGGCTGGCAATTAAGGCAATCATCACGACAACGGTAGCACCTGCACCTCCTGAAACCATGCCGGGGCGTCCACCGAGAATAGCGGTGATCAATCCCATCAAAAAGGCGGCATAAAGCCCCGTCAGTGGCGATAATCCTGCAAAAATAGCGAAAGACAATGACTCGGGAATCATGGTCATGGCAACTGTCAGGCCAGCTAAAATTTCATTTTTGTAGTTGACCTTTTGCTTGAAGTTGAACAATGCTAAATTTCGCATAAACTATTTTTTTTGCGATAAAGGTGCGAAATTTTATTTAACCTGTTAACTTTTATATTTAAACCATTTTATCAATTCCTTGATGCTTGCTTTTTTGCCATACATTAAAATTCCTACTCGATAAATCCGGCCGGCAAACCAGGTTGTCAACACAAAGCCACCGATAAGTAAAGCGCTCGATAAGGCGATTTGCCAAATAGGTACACCAAACGGCACGCGCACTAACATAGCAATAGGAGAGGTAAAAGGGATAAAGCTGAGCCATGTAGCAATTGGGCCATGTGGATCGTTCACCAATACACCAAAAGAGAGAATATAGGTCAAAAGAAGGGGCATGGTGATGGGCATGGTAAATTGGGTGGCTTCTGTTTCGCTATCCACAGCCGACCCCACAGCAGCAAACAAGGCGCTATAGAGAAAATATCCGCCTAAGAAAAAGATAAAAAAGCACACGATCAGTTCGCCAAAATTGATGGAAGCCAGTGCACCCATGATGTCAAAACCTTGGCTGGCCATCACCATTTGATTTTCCTGCATAGACTGTGTTGCCATTTGGTTGGTGAGGTCTTTCTCATTGAACAGGAGTGTGGAGGCTACACTGGCCAGCGCCACCGAAAGTAAAATCCATAAGGCGAATTGGGTGATCCCCACCAAACCAATACCAATGATCTTGCCCATCATCAGTTGAAATGGTTTCACTGAGGAGATAACAACCTCGACGATACGACTTGTCTTTTCTTCTATAATGCCACGCATGACTTGAGCACCGTATAGGAAAAGTGATAAATAAATTAGGATTGACAGGGCCATGCCAATACCCATGGCCACTTCGGTATGGCTTTCTTTGGCGTCGCCGGTCTCGGTCACTTCCTTTGCGGAGATATAAATATTATCATTGATATTACGGATGCTGTCTACGTTTAAACCCATCTTTATATAATGCTCGTTGCGGATGATGTCCCGTAACTGTGATTTGACTTCGCCTTGAGTGGTCATGTTAGGTTTTCCGGACGATAACAACTCGATGCTCTGGCTGCTATAGAAATCTGCCGGAATGATGAGTACATTCGTGTTGTCATTGTCGGCTTTTAGCAACTCGATCTGCTCTTGGAGCCCTATATCGGACGTATTGTACGTAATATTTTTATTGCTCTTGAGCTTGGGGGCAATTGTGCCTTCTTGATCCACGATATGCACGATGGCATGGCTGTCTTCAAAACTTTTTTTCGTAAGGTAAAAAATACCTACGTACATGCCGATAAAGAACAGGGGAACTAAAAAAGTGGTCAGTAAGAAAGATTTCTTTTTTACACGACTAAGGTATTCACGTTTTATAATGAGGATGATCTTATTCATGGTTGGTGGCTAAAGGTGCAGAGGATTTCCTTACTTGGTCGATGAAGATATCGTGCATGGAAGGAATAATCTCTCTTATTTGATGTATATCTATTTGAGGGATAAGGTACAATAATATTTCATTTAAAGATTTTGTAGCATCTATTCGAATCTTTATTTCTGATTCTTCCGCGTGGTCTGTCTCGGAAATTAACTCAAAAAGTGCTGTGTCTAGGAGAGCATATGCGGTATCGGCCTTCTTCTTAAATTCGATTACATATGTCTGGTTTTGGTACGAACGCTTGATTTCTTTCACTGCGCCGTCGAGTATTTTCCGCGATTTATTTATCAACGCAATGTTGTCGCACAGTTCTTCCACGGATTCCATCCGGTGGGTAGAGTAGATGATGGTTGCCCCCTTTTTGTTCAATTCCAATATTTCTTCCTGAATGGTTTGGGCGTTTACCGGATCGAAACCGGAGAAAGGCTCATCGAGAATAATCAGGTCTGGTTCATGGACAACTGTAGCCACAAACTGCACTTTCTGTTGCATGCCTTTGCTGAGGTCTTCGACTTTCTTCTCGAACCAGTCTTCCATATGGAGTTTTTCAAACCAATATCGGATACGATGTATGGCATCTTGTTTGCCCAAACCTTTCAACTGGGCAAGATAGAGCATTTGTTCGCCGATTTTCATTTTTTTGTACAGACCTCTTTCTTCGGGCAGATAGCCTATGCGTTCGATATGTTTAGGTTGTAACAGCTCTCCGTCAAGGTAGATTTGTCCGCTATCTGGTGCTGTAATTTGATTGATGATACGAATGAGCGATGTCTTTCCGGCGCCGTTCGGACCTAAAAGTCCGAAGATACTGCCCTTAGGCACGTAAATAGATACATCATCCAAAGCCCGATGATTACTGTATTGTTTGACGATATGGCGTATATCTAACATAATGTCTTGTTTGGTGTGCTAAATATAGGGAAATTCCATAAGGGATAAAAGTGGGGACGTACAATTGTGCGTCTCTACAAGAATGGTTAAAGAAATGGAGCATCAATAAAAATTGGGATACATTTCCCTTGGTGTTTACGATGAGGATCTTTTGCTGTTCAGACGGAAAACGTTAACTTTGATAGCTTAACGGGTATATATGAGAAAAATTGCTTTGGTTGTCCTTTCGGTGTTGTTGGTTTTGGCCATTCAGGCACAGGAATTGAATGCTCGGGTCGAGATTCAATCTCCTCAAGTACAAAACACGAATAAGCGGGCGTTGGATATTTTGCAGAAAGTCATCTACGATTTTTTGAATAACAGGTCGTGGACAAACCTACAGATTAATGCACAGGAACGCATTGATTGTTCTTTTGTCATCACGATACATGAATGGGATGGATCGAAAGCTTATAAAGCATCAGCACAAATATTTTCGTTCCGGCCGGTGTACGGCACCAATTATACCTCGCCCTTATTGGCCTACCACGATCGTTTTTTCAATTTTTCCTATGTGGAAGGCGAACAATTGGATTTCAACGAAAATGCCAACTTAAACAGCCTTTCCTCCCTTTTGGCATTCTATGCCAATGTGATTATCGGCATGGATGGCGATACATTTAAACTATTAGGAGGAACGAAATACCTAAACACTGCCCGTACGATATTGAATGCGGCGCAAAGTAGTCAAGAGGAAGGTTGGCGATCGATGGAATCATTGGAGAACCGGTATTGGTTAATAAATAATTTGTTGGACAACAAGTATCGTCCCTATCGGGATTTTGCCTACCAGTATCACATAAACGGATTGGACAAGATGGCACAAGAAGAGACGAAAGCCCGCACGACAATGGTCGATTTGTTGGACAAGCTAAAGGAAGTCGATCGCAACAACACGGGAAATGTATTGACGCCGGTATTGTTCGCTGCTAAATCCAACGAATTTGTGGGCATATTCAGCAAATTACCGGGAAATATGAGTGTAAAGGTGTTCAATACATTGGTAGAACTGGATCCTAGTAATACGGCAAAATATGAGACCCTACGGTAACATATGGCTTCCTTATACCAAACTTTGAATATCAAAAACGTTAAACTTAAACATTAACCATTAAAAACTTCAAATTAAAATGCTCTCGAGGTTATTCATAAAGAATTATGCGTTGATTGAAAACCTGGATATGACCTTCCATGAAGGCCTGAACATCATAACGGGGGAGACTGGGGCTGGTAAATCCATTATTATGGGTGCATTGGGGCTAATCCTGGGAAATAGAGTAGAAGGAAAGCATTTTTTCCATGCTGACCAAAAGTGTATTATAGAAGGATATTTTGACATTGATGCCTACCAATTGGTTGATTTTTTCAAAGAAAATGATCTGGATTACGACTCGAAAACCATTATTCGTCGGGAAGTTGCATCTGATGGAAAGTCAAGGGCATTTGTAAACGACTCTCCGGTCACTTTGGCTGTACTTAAATCGTTGGGCGAACTACTTATCGACATTCACTCACAACATGCTACGTTACAAATCAACACCGAAAAGTTTCAGCTGTTGGTATTGGATAGTGTGGCTAAAGATCAAGCTCTTCTCACGGCCTATCAAGAGGCTTTTCACCAATATAAAGAACGTATAAAAGAATTACAACTTGTAAAAGAAGAATTAGTTGTTGCCCAAGCCACGTTTGATTTTAATCAGTTTCAGTTTGAGGAATTGGATAAAGTACATTTGAAGGAAGGGGAACAAAAGGGATTGGAAGACGAGCAACGTCAATTGGAAAATGCCGAAGAAATAAAACGAGGATTGCTACGTGCGAATTTTCTCTTGGAAGAA
This sequence comes from Sphingobacterium wenxiniae, assembly GCA_040394995.1. Lineage (GTDB taxonomy): Bacteria > Bacteroidota > Bacteroidia > Sphingobacteriales > Sphingobacteriaceae > Sphingobacterium > Sphingobacterium wenxiniae_A. The sequence goes on along the minus strand of JBEBRE010000020.1, from coordinate 8,630 downwards.
CAAGAGGGCGCAGTGACGCATTCTTTAAAGGAAGCGATGAACCAGTTGCAGGACATCCGCAACTATTTGCCTGCTGAGAGTGATTTAGTGGATCGTCTGCAAAGTGCATTCATCGAAATAAAGGACATTGCACAGGAAATAACGGCATTGGAGCAGGATATTTCCATGGATGAACAACGGTTGTCAGTAGTCAACGATCGCTTAAGCGAGCTGTATAATCTGCAGAAAAAACATCGTGTGGATACCGTGGAAGAACTGATTGTGATTAAAGAGCATTTGGAACAGCAGTTATTATCGGTTCACAACCAAGAAGACCGATTGTTTGCGTTGGAAGACGCGGTTGAGAAGAGCCGAGCCACATTGGAAGACATGGCTCAAGAACTCCATGATGCCAGAGCAAGCATTTTGCCACAGATAGAACAATATGTTCAAGAGATGTTACGGGAAGTTGGCATGCCTCATGCTAAACTGATTGTAGAGTTATCATTCTTGCCTTTAGATAAGTTTAAAAACAATGGAGCTGACGAAGTACAGTTCTTGTTCGCCGCCAACAAAGGGCAAATGTTGCAACCCATCCATAAAGTGGCTTCGGGTGGCGAGTTGTCACGGGTGATGTTAGCAGTCAAATCCTTGGTCGCGCAGACGTTGGCATTGCCCACGATTATTTTCGATGAGATTGATACAGGTATATCCGGTGAGGTAGCCTTAAAAGTAGGGGAAATTATGGAACGCTTGGCTGAAAATATGCAAGTGTTGTCGATTACACACTTACCACAGATTGCATCCCGAGGACAGGCGCATTTTAAAGTATATAAACAGGATGATACGGATAAAACCAGTACGCATATCGTGCTGTTGGACAAAGAAGAGAAAGTGATGGAAGTAGCACAGATGTTAAGTGGTGCCCAACCTGGAGAGGCCGCTTTAAAGCATGCGCGGGAATTGATTAGGGGGTAATGTGTTTTCCATCCAGCCTTTTAAGGCTGGATGGAAAACACATTTATTCTACAAAATCTGCTTCTGTTAATGAAACCTTGATGAAGATTTTGGCAGGAACAGTAATAGTGACATTGTCATCATAGATTGGGTCTTGCGCATAAATCCTCACTGAACCAGATGTGTAATCAAAAGAATAAGCAATTCCTTCGATGGTGGCCGGGATAGTGTTGTAGGTGTTTTCCCCGTCAAAGCTAATGGCCAGACCAACAATTCCTTGACGCACATAATAGTTTGTCAATTCAGGGACACTTAAATCTAAATATTTATCTTTGGATGAAAAAGTCTGCCATTGGTTGGCATTTCGTTCATATACCATCGTAATGCTAGGGACGGTTTCATAGGTATTGTATTCCTTTGTACAACTGTTGAACGCGGTTAATGTAATTGCTCCGATCAAAAAGGAAAATAAAAATTTTTTCATGTGTATCGTATTTTAAGGTTTTATAATATATTTTATTTCTTTTTATGGTATGACGTTAAAAAACGTTAATAGTTTAAATGTAAGCAACAAAAAATAAGCCAAAAAAGCGCTGAAACTTACTTCAGCGCTTTTTTGGCTTATTTTGCCCTGGTTTATTCGTTTTCTTTATCGTCAGATTCGGTCACATCCGACTCGACAGAATTGTCCTGCGAGGCTGTTGCTTGTTTCGCCTCAACGGTTATTTCCTGCTTTTCGTCGTTGTAATCCACATGCAATACCGATCCGTTTTTCACCTCGCCTTTCAGAATTTCTTCGGCAATAGGATCTTCCAGATACTTTTGTATGGCACGTTTCAGTGGACGAGCGCCGAAATTGCTGTCATATCCTTTTTCCGCAATGAAATCCTTGGCTTTGTCGGTTAGCGCAATGTTGTAACCCAAGCCTTCGATACGTGAGAACAATGCCTTCAATTCGATATCAATGATGCTGAAGATGTGTTCTTTTGTTAACGAATTAAATACGATTACATCATCAATACGGTTTAGGAATTCCGGTGCGAAGGTGCGTTTCAGAGCAGTCTCGATTACCCCTCTTGCATGTGTATCCGCTTGATTGACTTTGGCCGCTGTCGAAAAACCGACACCTTGCCCAAATTCCTTGAGCTGACGGGCGCCAATATTAGAGGTCATGATGATAATGGTATTGCGGAAATCGACCTTACGGCCCAAACTATCCGTCAGCTGCCCTTCATCCAACACCTGTAGCAACAGGTTAAACACATCGGGATGTGCTTTTTCAATCTCGTCCAACAAGACCACTGCATATGGTTTCCGGCGTACTTTCTCTGTCAATTGCCCGCCTTCTTCATAGCCCACATAGCCCGGAGGCGCACCGACTAAACGAGATACGGCAAATTTCTCCATATACTCGCTCATGTCGATCTGAATCAGGGCGTCTTCCGAATCAAACATAAATCGGGCTAATTCTTTGGCCAGTTCCGTTTTACCTACACCTGTCGGGCCTAAGAAAACAAAGGAACCAATAGGTTTTTTAGGGTCTTTCAGTCCGGCACGTGTACGCTGTATGGCTTTCACCAATTTCTGCACAGCATCGTCCTGACCAATGATTCTTCCTTTCACCGCTTCGCCCATGTTCAACAGCTTTTGGCTGTCGGATTGGCTGACACGCTGCACGGGAATGCCGGTCATCATGGCCACTACTTCGGCAACATTGTCTTCGGTCACGGTATAGCGTTTGGTCTTTGTCTCTGCTTCCCAAATCGCTTTTTCTTTCTCTAACTGCTCCAACAGTTTTTTCTCGGTATCGCGAAGCTTTGCTGCTTCTTCGTATTTCTGACTACGCACGACCTTGTTTTTCTCTACTTTCACGTCCTCGATCTTCTCTTCAATCTCGATGATCGATTTTGGCACGTGGATATTGTTCAAGTGAACGCGTGAACCAGCCTCGTCCAAGGCATCGATGGCTTTGTCTGGCAGGAAACGATCTGTAATATAGCGTGTTGTTAAAGACACACAGGCTTCCACAGCATCGGGTGTGTAGATAACGTTGTGATGTTCTTCGTACTTGTCTTTGATACGATTCAGTATTTCAACCGTTTCCTCATGGGTGGCAGGTTCTACCAAAACCTTTTGGAAACGACGGTCCAGTGCACCATCTTTCTCAATATACTGTCGATATTCGTCCAATGTCGTTGCACCGATACACTGAATCTCTCCGCGAGCCAATGCCGGTTTGAACATGTTGGAGGCATCTAATGATCCCGAAGCACCGCCGGCACCCACAATCGTGTGGATCTCATCGATGAATAAAATGACATCCGGTGACTTTTCGAGCTCATTCATCACAGCTTTCATACGCTCTTCAAACTGTCCGCGATATTTCGTGCCAGCTACTAAAGAAGCCAGATCCAATGTCACGACGCGTTTGTTGAATAGCACACGTGACACTTTGCGTTGCACGATGCGCAGGGCCAATCCCTCTGCAATTGCCGATTTACCAACGCCCGGTTCACCGATCAAAATGGGATTGTTCTTCTTCCGACGGGATAAAATCTGGGAAACGCGCTCGATTTCTTTCTCCCGGCCCACGATCGGATCCAGTTTTCCTTCTTCAGCAGCTTTAGTCAGATCCCGCCCAAAGTTGTCCAATACAGGCGTTTTAGATTTGATGTCCGATACTTTTTTAGGAGCTGTAAATTGCTGATCGTCATCGGCGAAGTCGTCGTCTCCTGTAGGAGAGTTTGACGCTTCATCCGTGATGGTCGTTTTGTTCTGCTCTACCTCATTTTTGAACAAGTCATACGTAACACGATATTGTTGTAGGATTTGGGAGGCGATATTCTCCTCATCCCTTAGAATAGCCAACAACAAATGTTCGGTGCCGATGATGTCGCTCTTGAAAATCTTAGCCTCCAAGTACGTGATTTTAAGAACTTTTTCGGCCTGTTTAGTCAACGGCATGTGGCCGATAGGTGCGCGAGACATTGAAGACCCCTTAACAGCTTCTTCAATTGCCTGGCGAATTTCAACCGTATCCACTCCGATGTTTTTCAAAATCTTTATAGCCACCCCATCGCCTTCACGAATCAACCCGAGCAAAAGATGCTCTGTGCCGATATAATCATGGCGAAGCCGGAGCGCTTCCTCTCGGCTGTAGGAGATAACATCTTTTACGCGTGGTGAAAATTTTGCTTCCATGTATTTACCTTTCCTTTTTTAAATTAGGATTTATAAATGTATAAAATAATTTATAAATCCGGGGCTTGTCGCCTGTAACAAATTATCAACAATTGAGCCATTGACCCAAAAGTATCAAAATGTCAGTAGTTGGCAACGAAAAATGACTATATTTGTACAAAAAGTAACGATTAGTTATCCTATGTCAGAAGAGAAAATCATTTTTTCGATGGCTGGTGTGAATAAAATATACCCGCCACAGAAGCAAGTTCTTAAAAACATATACCTTTCTTTTTTCTACGGAGCCAAGATCGGCGTTATCGGATTGAACGGGTCCGGAAAATCGTCCCTGTTGAAAATCATCGCCGGATTAGACAAATCCTATCAGGGCGAAGTGGTGTTCTCTCCTGGCTATTCTGTAGGCTATTTGGCCCAAGAGCCACAATTGGATGTGGAAAAGACTGTACGGGAAATCGTGGAAGAGGGCGTGGCCGAGACGACCGCCATTCTAAACGAATATGAGGAGATCAATGAACGATTTGGCCTTCCAGAGGTATATGAAAATCCTGACGAGATGGATAAGCTGTTGGCGAGACAGGGAGAATTACAGGACAAAATCGATGCCAGCAACGCCTGGGAATTGGACAGTAAACTAGAACGTGCGATGGATGCTTTGCGTTGTCCTGATCCGGATGCAAAAGTTGCCAATTTGTCGGGTGGGGAGCGCCGTCGGGTGGCACTTTGTCGCTTGTTGTTGCAAGAGCCGGATGTACTGTTGTTAGACGAACCGACCAACCACTTGGATGCTGAATCCATCGACTGGTTGGAACAGCATTTAAAACAATATCAGGGCACGGTGATTGCCGTTACCCACGACCGCTATTTCTTGGATAATGTCGCCGGATGGATATTGGAGCTCGATCGGGGAGAAGGCATTCCCTGGAAAGGTAATTATTCTTCTTGGTTAGATCAAAAGGCTAAACGGTTGGCACAAGAAGAGAAACAGGAAACCAAACGTCAAAAAACCTTGGAGCGCGAGTTGGAATGGGTGCGTATGGCACCAAAGGCGCGTCATGCCAAGTCTAAAGCGCGTTTGCACAATTACGAAAAGCTGGCTTCGGAAGAAACGAAAGACCGAGAAGAAAAGCTGGAACTTTTTATTCCTCCCGGGCCAAGACTGGGCAATACCGTGATCGAAGCGGAGAATATCTCCAAGTCGTACGGCGACCGTATTCTATTTGAAAATTTGAGTTTTTCGCTTCCACCAGCTGGTATTGTAGGTATTATCGGGCCCAATGGAGCCGGAAAAACAACGCTGTTTAGGCTGATTACGGGGCAAGAGCAACCGGACAGTGGTAGCTTTAAGGTGGGCGAAACAGTGGTGTTGGGATATGTCGACCAAAACCACGACGATCTGGATCCGGATAAATCAGTCTGGGAAAACATCACAGGTGGAAACGACAATATCCTGTTGGGAAATAAAATGATCAACTCGCGTGCGTATGTGTCCAAATTCAATTTTAACGGCGCAGATCAACAGAAAAAAGTCGGCGTATTGTCGGGCGGAGAAAGGAACAGGGTACATCTAGCTATTACGCTTAAAAAATCTTCCAATGTGCTGTTGCTTGATGAACCGACTAACGACATCGATGTGAATACCTTGCGCGCGTTGGAAGAGGGGTTGGAGAACTTTGGAGGATGTGCTGTGATTATTTCCCATGACAGATGGTTTTTAGATCGTATCTGTACGCATATTTTGGCTTTCGAAGGTGACTCCCAGGTATATTTCTTTGATGGAAACTATTCGGAATACGAAGAAAACCGCAAGAAAAGACTGGGCGACACAGGACCTAAACGCATTAAGTACAAAAAATTAGGGAAGTAAAATGAGCTTGGAATCAGCAAAGCTTTTGGAAGCCATTATTGACCACGCTATTGACGGTATTATTACCATTGATCACCACGGCATTGTGGAGAGTATTAATCCGGCGGCTTCTGCATTGTTCGGTTACAGTCCAGAGGAAGTGATCGGCAATAATATTTCCATGCTCATGCCCGAGCCCGATCGTAGTAACCACGATACCTATATCCGGAATTACATGGAAACGGGCGTGAAAAAGATTATAGGCATTGGTCGTGAGGTGCGTGGGCGAAAAAAGGATGGTACGACGTTTCCTTTTCGGTTGGCGGTGAGCGAGGTTTTTTTCCATCAGAAAAATATATTTACTGGATTTATCCATGACCTGACGAAGGAAAAAGCTGCAGAAGACCAACTGCGCAGACATGCGTTGGAGCTGGAAGACATGGTCAGTGAACGCACGAAGGACTTGATAAAGTTAGTTTCCGAGCTCGAGAAGGCCAAGTCTGACGTGAGCCTATCGTTGGAAAAAGAGAAGGAGCTGAACCAAATGAAGTCTCGGTTTGTGTCGATGGCTTCGCATGAATTTAGGACTCCGTTGAGTTCGGTGCAATTATCGGCTTCCTTGATTGAAAAGTATGCTGAAAAACCGGATTTGAATAATGTTATCAAGCACACCAACCGAATTCGGAATGCTGTACAACTGTTAAACAATATCTTGAATGATTTTCTGAATTTGGAGAAATTGGAAGCCGGAAGAGTGGTTGTCAACAAATCGGATATCAACCTGGTGCAATTGGCGGAGGAAATTACCGAAGAAATGCAAATGATTTGTAAGAAGAACCAGCACATCGTTTATCAACATACCGGAGCAGAAGGCAATTTCTATTTAGATAGCCACTTACTCAAAAGTAGTGTGATTAACCTGATATCCAATGCAATAAAATACTCTGGGGAAGATACATTTATAGAATTTACGACTGAAATCAAGGATAACCAGTGTGTGCTGTGTGTGAAGGATAACGGTATCGGCATCCCTGTAGAAGATCAAAAAAGCTTGTTTGAACCTTTCTTTCGGGCGCACAATATCGGCAATATACCGGGAACTGGTTTAGGACTAAACATTGTCAAACGTTATGTGGAATTGATGGGAGGCCAGATGGAATACCGTTCGGCAATAAATGAAGGTGCTATGTTTAAAATGACATTTCAGCAATAGAACAGCATATGGCTAAAACAATATTAATTATCGAAGACAATCTGGAAATCCGGGAAGGAACAGCGGAAATCTTGGCACTGACGGGCGATTATGAAATTTTAACCGCACCGGATGGCCGGGCAGGGGTAGATATGGCTATTCGTCATCGGCCCGATATTATCCTTTGTGATATCATGATGCCCGAACTAGATGGTTATGGTGTGCTGTATATGTTGGGAAAGAATGAACTAACAGCCGACATCCCTTTTATATTCTTGACGGCAAAGTCCGAACGAGCAGATATCCGCAAGGCTATGGAAATGGGTGCGGACGATTACTTGACCAAACCTTTTGACGATATCGAACTGCTGAATGCTATCGAAAGCCGTCTTCGTAAACGAGAGAAAATATCGAATAACTTTGTCCCTAAAAACGGATTGCATCTTAGTGAGGAAGAGCAAAATTTTCTATTGCAGGATCTGGTGAAAGATGCTCGCGTGAAAACATTCAAAAAGAAACAGCTGATTTATGAGGCTGGCGATTCTCCGGTTTTTGTGTATTACTTATTGCAAGGGAAGGTGAGGAGTTTTCTTTATTATTTGGATGGTCGGGAACTTTCTACAGATATTCATATTGATGATCATTTCTTTGGGTATGAAGCGGTATTGCTTAATGAACAATACAATGATAATGCGGCCGCTTTGGAAGATTGTGAAGTAGCTTTGGTTCCGAAGGATAAGTTTTTTGAACTTCTTTATAATAAGCCGATTATAGCTGGTAAATTCATCAAATTGCTTTCAGGGAACATCCGTGAAAAAGAAGAACAAATGCTTGGATTTGCCTACGACACTGTCCGCAAAAGGGTAGCCAATGCTTTAGTTCAAGTAGCTGAAAAGAGTGTCGGCATCAACAAGGAAGATGCAGTGGTCATACGTGTTTCAAGAGACGATCTGGCCGCCTTGGCCGGTACAGCCAATGAAACCATCAGTCGCATGTTGGCCGATTTCAAAGATGAAAAACTTATCACCAAAGAAGGGAATGCGATCCGTATATTTTCGATTGATAAGTTGAAAAATATCAAGTTTTAATAGGTTAAATACCGAAGTGTTTAATCACCACGCTGTTTCGTGTCTCCACGAAGCAATTATTCCGGTTCGTGAAGACGCGAACCGGGCAAAGGGGGCGCACTAACCGAGGCATTAGAAGCTTCAAAAAATAACAAATGGCCTCTTTTGTCATTCCGACGTTAGGAGGAATCCCGAAAGACTCATCGAAGATAATTTAAACAACTGTGCGTACAGATCCTTCACTGCGTTCAGGATGACAAATTAAGGTTTTTAAATTTTAATAGGTTAAATACCGAAGTGTTTAATCACCTCCTTGTTTCGTGTCTCCACGAACCGGGGCAAATGGGAACACTTTTCATCTCGCGGATAGAAGTCTATATATTTTATCGAT
>JBEBRE010000019.1:0-35413 GCA_040394995.1 Sphingobacterium wenxiniae | reverse complement strand
ACTGATCACTGACAACTACATAAAAAAGCACACACACAACGAAAATCCTTTCATAGGTAATTTTTCACAGAAAAGGAGTTTGGTACTGTCTCCCCGGCAGTACCGGCTCCTTGATTTTAAAACTTAATCCATTTAGTGAAGTATGGGGAAATTTGACTCTGAATTAAAATTGGAAGTGGTTAGGAATATGCTGCAAGGTGATCTTTTATTAGAAGAAGCCATGGAAAAATATCGCGTAAAAAGTAAATTGTCCATTATCCGTTGGATAAAAGAGTATAGCGAACTGGTGAAATCAGAAAAGGGAACGATGATAAAAGGAGAGGTGTAAATTTTCGTTTAAAAAAACTGTTTTTAGAAGAATTTAATAATTTGAAATTTGTAGCTTTTTATTTCTTTAAAGTTTCACTTTGTTTTTTTTGAGGTAGGCCAATGTAGGTATTTGGAAAAATATCCCAATAAATTAGCGTTTTTTGCCAACTTGTAGTTTATGTCCTACAAAATCGATTAAAGTGTTTTGGCCGTATATAATAATTTTTGAAATTTGCCATCCGTACTTTAAAAGTTAATCTGGTTTGAAAAATTTAATATTGGTTTTCTTACTATTTGGTCTTCATGTTTTACATGCCGAAAATGTAAAAGACAACCCCTATTATGTTTTGCATACCGTATCTTCGGAGTATGCAGGGATCAAGGCTTTTGATATCTTAGCACTGGATTTGAAGCTTCGTTCTCCCAAGGAAGCTTTGGAAAATATCGACTACATACTTGAACTGTCCAAGGCAAAGAAAAATCCAACATTATTATGTGTATACTTTGAGACGTTGGCGAATTACTATTCTGTTTTGAACGATAGAACCAATGCCATGTCGACCAAGTATCATGAGGAAGCATTACGCGTGGCCGAGGAAAATGATCTGCAGGACCAAATTGTCCGTCAGCTGTTTAATTTCGGGGGCTATTATTTTACCTATGCCAACAGAGGAATGGCCTATGGTTATTTTAGGAGAGCATTATTCCTGATTGACAAATACGGGGAACAGAACATAACCTATGTATGGAAGTACTATATCGTGTTGGCACGGTATTTCTACAATATTAAGGAATACGATCTTTCCAAGGAAATTCTAAATCGTACGCTGAAATATCATGGACACCTGGAGCAACGGGAGTTTTTTGATACTGTCAATACATTGGGCTTGATTGAATTGTATCAGGACAACCATAAAAAGGCTGTTTCTTATTTTGAGAAGGTATATGAAGAGGCCGATGGCGTATTGGATACAGCGTGGATGGGTATCTCTTACGGGAACATCGGCAATGTCTATGCTAAGGAAGGGCAATTAGAAAAGGCTATAGATCACTTTAAGATTGACTATGCCTATAATATAAAATCTTCTGGTGATATTTTTTCTGCATTGTCGTCTTTGAAGAAGATTGCGGAACTGCAATATAAGCTCGGCAAATATAAGGAGTCATTGCGCAACATCAACGAATATCTGCAATTGATGGAAAGAAAACCGGCACGTTATAAGGCATTGAGCGAGGCTTTTGATTTAAAAGTACAGTTGTTGGAACAGCTTTCGATTCAGGGCGAGCAGTTGGAAACATTAAGGGAGTTTAACCACTACAGCAAACTCTACACATCCTTGGAAAACCAATCGACCATTGATGCCTTGAAGCTGGAGGAGGAAAAAGACAAATTTCAAACACTATATTCTACCAATAGGAAATACAAGATGTTGACGGGCGTGTTGCTGCTCCTTTCTTTGACTGTAGCCTTGACCGGTTTTGGTTTCTATGTTAGATATCGTAAAAAGGTAGCAGAAGTCAAGAGAGAGGTTGATATACCTTCCGAACCGGAAAACCATTATGATCTATCTGAGATTTTGGCCGATAGGCGCTCGATGACGCTTCATGCCCGAAAAGACATCAAAATCAGTGGTCGGCTAAGGGAACTATTGGAGTTGAATTTGTTGAATGAACGCAATTGGCGGAAATTCAAAGATGCATTTAACGAAGATTTTCCGAATTTCTTCACAGATATTGCGGATAACCACAGTGGCTTGTCGACTTCAGACATGCGGTTATTGGCATTGATGTATCTGGACCTATCCAATAAGGAGCTGGCGGATAAACTTTCTATATCGCTTGAAGGGGTTAAAAAGGCTAAACAACGGCTAAAAAAAAAGCTAACTGATCATAATCATTTCGGATCGTTGCAATTGGCGTAGTTTGGTTAACCGTTGAATTGTTTAACTGATGAATCGTTTAATTATTTAAAATTTAAGCTGTCGCTAGGTTGCTCTCCTGAGCAGGTCCTCTTTAGAAATACTGTCACTGGGTTGCTCTCCCGTTGTTGGCGCCGCTCCCCTGAGCAGTTCCGTCGCTGGAAATACTGCCACTGGCGCTGCTCTCCTGAGCAGTGCCTCTTTAGATATTATAAACAGTTGTTAATAATTTTAACTAAGTTTGTATCATCATGCAAGCAATAGACATTTCCCTTTCCAAATCGCTCACTGGTCACCAAAATCCCATCTTCGCCGTTGAAGGAAGGCTGGATACACTTACTTTTTTTACAGCGGGAAATGACAAGGGAATTGTGGAATGGGACTTGCAGGAGGGGAAGTTTAAACGCATTCTATGTGCGGTGCCGGCTTCGGTGTATGCCCTGCATATGATACCGGATTCGACTTTGCTGGCAGTGGGTATGCGCAACGGAGAGGTTTGGTTGGTAGATGTGCTGACACAATCTTTGGTCAATAAGTTTAAAGTGGACAAAGGGGCTGTATTTGCCGTGCAATCCATTCCGTCAAAGCAAGAGCTGATAGCCATAGGCGAGGAGGGTGTAGCTTATGTCTGGTCGCTTGAAAATCACGCTTTGCTATATCGTTTTCGTGTCTCGGACACAACCGTTCGGACGATGGCGCTTTATCCCCAACAACAGCAAATCGTCTTTGGGGATAAACAGGGACAGCTTTACTTGCACGCCGTAGATGATTTCCAGCAAATGTTGCATAAGTCGTTGCATTCGCTGCCTGTTACGGCCTTATTGGCAACCGACACAGCCATCTATTCCGGCGGACGGGATGCGCAACTCTATCAATTGGAGAAGAAAGACTTGGTTCCGGCTCGTCAGGTCACGCCCCATATGTTTACGGTGTACGGTATTCTCCAACACCCCATATATCCCATCCTGATAACGGTCAGTAGAGACAAGTCTATTAAAATTTGGGAAAAAGAAAACCTGGCGCTGTTAAAGAACATCAGCTTGGAGAAAGGCTATGACTGCCATCGGCTTTCGATCAATGCGGCCTGTATTCATCCGGTCTCGAAACAACTTATTACTGTTAGTGATGATAAGGTTGTGAAGGTGTGGGATGTGTTTGAAGTTTAAAGTTTAAAGTTTAAGGTTTGAAGTTTAAGGTTTCTTGAACGTAGTGTCTGCATGTGGTCGGCAGGTAACTTGTAAGAGGAGGATGACACTTCCGTTTTTTTTGTCACGCTGAGCGGAGTCGAAGCGCGATAAAAAAACATAAAATTTAAACAGGCTCTAGGTACATGATGCCAGTTTCGTTATCAAGGAGTTTTAAAGAAACCCACAATTGCTTTAAAGCAATCTACATATTTCCTCTAAATACCGTTTATCAACATCGTCAAAAGTATTGAGATACTCGCTGTCCACGTCGAGTACACCTATACAGTTTTCTCCTTTGAACAACGGCACCACGATTTCTGATTTGGATAGTGAACTACACGCAATATGTCCAGGAAACTGCTCTACGTCCGGTACGATTAGCGTTTCGCCCTTTTGCCAAGCCGTGCCACAAACACCTTTTCCGTAGTTAATACGCGTACAAGCGACGGGTCCTTGAAAAGGCCCTAGCACCAGTTGATTGCCCTTCACCATGTAAAAGCCTACCCACCAGAAATGAAACTGTTCTTTTAAGGCCGCGGCGATATTTGCCATATTGGCAATGTGATCATTCTCTCCCTGAAGCAGGGCCTTCAATTGCTTGATGAGCGATTGGTACTGTTCTTCTTTTGAACCTGTAGCGACAATAAGATCTTCTGCCATGGTGATGCGTTTAATTGTTTAATCGGCCTTCCAGGCTTTGAGAAAAGCCAAAGAATAGCGATAAGATTACGGGAAACAAAATTAAACTTTGTTTAGGAGGTAATCAAAGATTTTTCAAAAAAGCAGCACATAGATTATGGTTTCTCATTCAGATTTCGGTATCTTCTTCTATTGTAGAATTCAGAGTCAGTTCTCTGATAAAATAAGAAGGGGAAATACCTGTGTTCTTCTTAAATGTTACAGTGAAAATTTCTCTCGAAGAGAATCCACAAACTTTTGCAAGGTAGCTTATTTTGTATTTTCTGTATTTTGGATTTTCATAAAGCAACCTTATAATATAATCCACCCTGAGGTCATTAATATACTGGCTGAATGTTTTATCTTTGTATTGGCGGAGAATTTCGGCAAGATATTTTGAATTCGTGTTCAGATAATTTGCGAGATAGGCAAAATTGACTTCTTGTTTTGTGAAGAGTTTTAGTCTTTCAAATTTCTCCAGTCCGGACAGTAGGGTTTCCACTGTTTCGTCTGCAATATGCATAGATTTAAATGTGATATTTTCTGTTTTTAGGGCTTTCGAAGTTACGGTGGACGATTGTGTTTGTTCTCCAGCTCCGTTTTTTTGTAAAGGGACAATCAACGCTTCATAATTATGGAGAAGCGTTTTTCTTTTTTTATTCCACAGGATAATTCCTATAAACACAAAAAGGGCAAAAAAGCTTATACCGACGGCCATGGCCGATCTTAGCTTTTTTGCCTTTTCGGAAACGATTCGCTTTACAGGTTCCTCCACGGCATCTTTTTCGACCATGTTAATACTATCGTTCAATTTGGAAAACAAATCAAGGTACTTTTTGGACATTTCGTTTTCATTTATGGCGAGATAGCATTTAGCAAGGACCATATATCCAACCCTTCTGTTGTAAGGCATGTTATATCTTTTTTCCAAATCCAGCGCTTTTTCGCCATATGCTATCCCCTTTTTATAATCTCCTTTTTTATAGTAAAACTCCAAAAGAGCGCTGAGAAGATCAATTTCTGTATAGGCATTTATCTGTTTGCCAAGTTTCTCTTTCGCTTCCAATGCTTTTAAAAAATAAGATTCAGAACGGTTTAGGTCTCGTTGGGGATTCTCTTTATCCAGGTATAGGATGCCTAAGTTCATGTCAATGGACAGGAGCATATCTATTTTCTTTTCTGGAGAAATGTCAGCGCTGTCATCCCGTATGCTTTGAATTTCGTTTCTGCTTTTGATTAATGATTCGATTGTTTTTTCATAGGAGCGACCTTGGTAATATACCGAAAGGTTATAATAGATCATTCCCAATTCAAAATGCCTCCGATCTGCTTTTTCAATGAGCCGTGCGTATTTCTCAGCAAGCATATATGCACCGATACTTTGGTCATATAGGCCAAGATTGTCGTATAATGTTGCCTTGGTGCTATGGATTGAAGAGAGATTTTGATAGTCTTTCAGTAGCAACGCCAGCTTTTCTGCTTCGTTTGAGATGTCTAGCGCTTCTTTGTATTCATTTTGCCGAGCAAATTGCAACATCAGGTTTTTATTCCCGTTAAGCTCTTCCTGCGGGCATTGTGAGGATTTGGCCAGACGGACTATTCGCTGTAGAAGGATGATGCTTTCTTTTATTTTCCCTTCTTTGCTTAATGAAATTGCTTTATCATTCAAGCTGTTGATTTCTTTGTTTTCTGGACAAGGGCTGGTGGCTCCGGATTTTTGAAAAACCAAAAGTAATAGAAGGATAATAACGTAGTTATTCATATAAAATTGATACACCTGTTCAGCCGCTTCTTCAGCGGCATTCATAGTAAGAGTCCTCGTATCGAGGGTTTGAAATAAGTTGAAATTTATGAAGGTAAATATACAAGCATTGTGTTAAAATCCAGAAATATACGTGTTAATATTTACGGAAATAATACGTGTTGGAAATAAAGGCAAATTACTGAAAAACAAAATTTTATAAGCTGAAATGTAAGGTCAGGTTCAACTAGCAATTTCTTTCGGATTTCCGCTGTTCATATGTTATTTCTTCAGGAAATACACACTACCACTTCTTTTTTATGAATGTTTATTCCTTTACAATTGCATGTATTATAGTAAAAGCTGGAAACGCCTTAAAAGGATAAAGAATGGCTTCGGGTGGTGTGGCACTGTTTTTCTAACTAAAATAAAATGCGTAAAGGGTTATTCTTATGGTTTGTTATCTCTTCTTTTTCCTTGGGTTGTAACGGGAAAATGGATGATGAGTGTTGTTGTAAAAATTGTATGCCCTCCGTTCTGAAGTTAGGATATATTCGCCCGGTAATTCAAAACATGTTAACTCCGTACGGGGGATTTGGCCCAAGCTGGTTTCTCAGTGTATGTTTAACTGATGAACCGTTTAATTGTTGAACTGTTTAATCGGTTAATTGTTTAACTGACCACTGATTACTGATTACTGAAAGAACACCCGGAAATTGACCCCAAAATTAGTATAGGACGTCGCATAATTCTGAGAAGTATAAGGCCTTACCACGTTGGAATTGTAGAACAATTGGATGTTGTATCGTTGATTAATGACATAATCCAATGTTGGGTTGAAACTGAGGCTCTTGTTTCCTGCCGAGATTTCGGCGATGTTGGTATCCGAACGATAAACAATGGTTTTGCGGTCATTGATCGCCACATCTAATTTGAAATTGATATCGCTGTTCCATTTCCGGTCACTGAACCATCCGAAGGGCAGACGTACCCCATTCTTGCGATACCCCATTCCCAGTACGAAGGATTCTTCCGTCAGCATGGACATTTGATTGTTTGCCAAACTAAAGTTCATGTTCCGGATACGACGTAACTCCGATGTTGCGGATAAGCTATTGGCAAAACGTACATCAAGCCCCACAAGTGGAATAAACTGGTCAATTATCGATACTTGGTCGTATTGGAATTTTGGAAGGAAATTATCGTTGATATCCCGTGAAAAGGGCATGCCGTCGGTTTCCACGTAGCGGAGCACGGCATTGTATCCGGATATAGCATAAATAGAACTATAGGCATGCGTAATGCCAATGGAGGTTACGACATCTGCCAAACCTAACAACGTGGCCAATTGATTGTAAGAGATCCGCCAGTTGGGCAATGGAACCCGGGGCTTATTGTTTAGGCTGCTGCTGTTGATATCTTTGCCGAGGTAAGTGGACAAGAAAGAGTTGATGATGACATCTTGTTGCGCTTTTCCATATCCGTCAGCATAATTCTCCGCATCTACGCCCACGGAATTTAAATTTCTTTCAGCTAACCGGGCAGATGCAGCTATACGGCTTTCTTCGAAGCGTGTAAACAACTCTTGGTGATCGGTGAAAGCTGAGCGGATGGCCAGTTGCGTAATGCTGTAATTTCCGGTAGTATAAGGCGAAACACTTTCCAATGCCCCTGTAACAGGATTAAACTGTGTTGTAGACGATGTGTTATGGTTGTCGATTCGATTTGCCGTTAAATCTATTCGAAGCCCGTTTATCGGTTCCAGATTGGCCACGAGTGAAAGGTTTTCTGAATAGGTTCGCGTGTACATTTGTGTTTGCAACGAATCTTTAGACATCCATTCTTGTTGGATGGCCTTATCCAAAATGCTCGATTGGCTACCGAAAATAAATCCCCAACCTGGAGCATTTCTATCAAAATCATACCCCAGCATGTTTGTTTTAGGGAGATATCCCGGCAAAAATTGTCCTTCGTTTTTGGTATATGCACCATTGATGGTGCGGATGGACGACAACAATTGTGCTGCAAAAGCTTTAGGGCCTTTTGCATCTCTGCGGGTATTGTCCCGGAAGAAGCGGAATTTATTGTACAGACTGCTGAAATTCAATGTCGGATTGATTTGCAGGGTGCGATTGTTCTGAATACTGTTTCCGATATTCATATCATCGCTTTGCATGGACAATAATGGCTCACTCTGCCAATTAAACTGTGTGCCGTAACGACCTACAATATTCAGCCACTCCATATATGGAATCTTATTGAGCGGCAAGGTGTAGGTCAGGTTCATCATGTGATTGTAATCTGTGGTACGCCCCATTTTCCAGAAATTGGACCACAACGTATCCTGCTTGATACCGTCCAGTCGTCCAGCCGGTTCATCAATAATCGAATAATTGGTCGCATTGAAATCCAAACGTAAGGATTTGGTTAGATCCCAACTGATGCCGTATATGCGATTCATATTGAAATTTTTGTTGTAATAGGTCGGCAATACGTTATCCATTGTATTGTCGCGCATGGTGTTCTCGTTGTAAACGCGGTTTACGTCGAGGCGGAAATTAAGCAATGAAGGCAACAGGTTGAAGTTGAAATCTCGAATTAGGGCGAGATTACTGTTTTTAATGCCTTTGAAGGGTTCGATAAACTTCACGTTAGGGTTGCTGAAGTTATAGTCCAAGGCGCCTCGATAGGTGCGTTGCAGGGAGTTGGCTATATTGTAATCATAATGCTGATAGGAGCTATAGGCATAGGAAGCACTGAAATTTTCAATATTCCAGGGCCGGATAGGATTTTGGTTGTTGGTGCGGATTTTGCGCACATTGGTAAAGCTGAAGCTTTTGCGGGTGGTTAGGTCCTGCACCAATCGCAACAAAGAATCCCTTTTGTTGTTGGAAAGCGTGGCCAGGGCTGTGTTGAGTTCGATGTCTGGGTTGTACGGATCGTACTCCGGTGTGGCCACCTGTCTGGAATAGTTGAAATAGAAAGGGATGGCAATGCCGTGTCGTGGATGGAAAAATTTTCCAAACTCCGCATTGGTGGTGATATCCATATACAGGTCGTCCGAACGCTTGCGTTCGTTCAACAATTGCGAAATACTGCCAAAGCCGATGGTGCTTTTGGTTCCGGAGAACGAGATGTTGGCAAAATCGGCCAATTTGATGTCCATGCGTGCTGTAGCTGCCCATCCACCTCGATCATCGAAATCGGTCAAGCGCAGCTCGTTGAACCAAAATTCGCCAGAAAGATCACGTCCATCATCTTGAGGCGTACTGCCATTTGAGCCTCGCAACGGATTTTTGACACCCATCATGTAATACCTTATCTTCCCGAGATCAGGCGTACCGATTACCGTGATTTTATTCTCGCCGTCGAAGTATTCAAATGGCACATCCAGAGGCCATGGTGAGCCATTTAGCATGGCATTGTCGCGGGCTACTTTGGCTTCCTGAAACTTGGAAATCTTGACCAACAACCGATTCTCATGCGGCCAAATCAAATCGGCAGCACTTGTGCCATAAGGGGTAATGCGCAAGGGAAGGTCATATTCGTAATAATTGAATTTGTCGTCCGTTCCCACTCGTATAAAAGCACGGAAATCACCGTTCTGTATATTCTGCCCTTCGGCATGGATAAACATTTCTAAGTTGCCGTATGGCCGAAAATCGTGCGCAGCCGTACGGTATGCCCCTCGGCCATAGCCGTCACGGAGATTTTTCACTTCTATGCTCAACGCCTGTTCATTCAGTTGCACGTTATAGTTGTTATTGCCCCAATCCACCTGTCTGTTGATGCCGGGGGGAACCACGTAAGGGATAGGACTGCGTGTGCCATTTTCTTCGACGTTGATATTAGCTACGTGGAATTCAGAATTGTCTGATGCCACCATGCCCATGGAGTAGTCGGCAATAACCTTATTGGCGGCATTCTCACTATTGTATTTTCGCCATTCGCCCCGGATAAACTGTAGTTTGGCGAAGCGGATGACTGCTGTATCGGCGTAGTCGGTCATAAACATCCGAACAAAGCGTATCGTCTTGAAGTCGTTTACATCGCCTACTTTGCTCTCATAATCGGCAAGAGGAATGCGGATCTTATACCATTTTACCGATTCGGTATTGCCATTGACCAACTTAACGTCGGAGATGACCTCGTCTACAATATAATTTCGACCGACTACCATGTCCTGCGGACGGGTGGACAACCGGTATTGATAATATTCATCAATCTCGTTCATGGTGTTGTCCCTGTTTAGGTCCTCACCATCGGGCAACAAGGTATTGGCCGAGGTCTCTACGCCGAAATCTAGCTGCGATTGTTCATTGGTACGGGAGTTGCCTTCCAGCCCATTGTAATATTGATATCGCTCCAAGATGCCGACAGATTGTTGCTCAAATTGATTGGAACGAAAGTACTGATAATCGTCTGAAGAAGGGTCGTTGCGCAACTTGTTGAAAGCTTCTGTCGACAGTATTCCCTGCACTTGGGAAAGGAAATTGCCAAAGAAAGTGGCTTCCTCGCCATTGCCCAATCCATCGAGACCTACATCTTGTTTTAGCCGGTTAGCATTATTGTTGTCAAACGACTGTACGACGGGCTGGTTCTTCGTGACATATCCCCAATTTGTCTGATCAATCTGCGAAAGGTCTGCGGTTAGCGGAAGCGCATTTTCCAACGATTTGCGACCGTCCTTCAATATATCTTCCGAAATGTTTCCCAAGTTGAAATAAATATCTCCGCCGGCCTTGTTGGGATTCGTCAGGGTCGGATCCATCATCCACATTTCAATGAATTCGATGTTTTCCGCTTCAAAATCTGTTTGGTCCAGTTTGCGGAATATACCACCCCATTTTGAGGTGGGATTGGTGAAAAACCCTTCACTGTTCAACCCGGTCGTGCTGTAATTATAAGGTCCGCGGTGGGTAGGGTAGAAGGCCAGGTTCAGTGTGTTAACGAAGATGGCACCTCCGGTACGGCTTTCCCGGTACGGGAATATTTCTTTCTCCTGTACCTCCCGCACCCGATGGTTGGACAGCTCCGTCGCGTTGATGTTTCGTGGTGTCAACGAACTGTTGTTGTAAAAAATGGGATCGATGTTATAAAAAGCAAACAGTGCGCGATTATAGCCGTATTGAAGGTCGTTTACGAGGTCGGATTCGGGAAACATTCTTGGTGTGCCGGATATCTGCCAAGCATTGCGGCCTAAGATGTCAATATATGACACACTGTTTTCAAAATCATCGATATATGTTGTTCCTGCAGAACTATTGGCCGTGTTTAGCCCACTCGGATGCCCCGGAATGAGTTGGGCGAATTCACCATAGAACGAAATCTGGGATTGCTCTTTGGTGCTGAGGAATGGTAGTTTATCGACCATTCGGGTCAACCAGCGCGAAGAGCTGTTATAGGCTAAATCGGCTCCGATCATGGTGTTGGACATTGGTTCTTGCCCAATATTCACCTTCTCCGTTAACGGTTTTTCCGTCAAATTCATAACCGTAGCACCAATATGGAGGTTTTCGTTTACGACATAATCAAACCGGCCGCCCATAAGGGTTTTTTGCTGCAGGCCAAACATAGCATCATCTTCCACCGAAACAGTGATGGGCGTACCGCTCATCACCAATGCTTCGTTCAGTATGCGTAACGTTCCCAGCTCGGCATTGACTTGGTAGTCTTTTCCGGCTTCCAGCAACATGCCTCCAGCCATCACACGCAATGAAGAGGGACGTAAGTTGAACACTTCCAACTGAAACTCAGTACCAGCGGTTGAATTGTATCGCCCACGGATGGAATACCTGTTTTTGTTGGGGTATTTTTGCTGTGCATCTACTTTGGTGTGGGTGTAAAGCTCCTGGAAGGTGTATTTTTCCACCAGATTGGTTTCGGAGGATTCGAACTTATCGGCTAAATCTTTACCAAATGGTTCTACTACCGGAAAGATGACACGACCCCGCTGTACATCAATGGTGAGCCCTTCAATATAATCGAAGAGCCCGTCGGGCTGGGGCGCCTGTGCTTGGTTCAAGCGGTCGAGGCCGGTGATCTGTAGCCAGGTTTTACCTTGGGTATTTTGCCCTTCAAACATGGAGGGCCTATCTGTTCCTGTCTCGTCTTCTGTTCGATAGATTTGCAGGTAAAAATTATTGTTGGTGATGTTATAGGAATTTAATGAGTAAATATTTTTCATCATCAAATTCCATGTTGGCAAGTTTGTTTTTAGGGTAGAAGCTTTTAATAGCTTGGTGTAGAGCATGGTTGGCGTAGAAGGCGTCACGGGAATATCGGTACTGAATTCCCCGACTTGGTACTCCACTCCATTCAACAAGTATCGATAAGACACAGCCAGCACCTGATCATTGTTCAACGGCATTAGGAGCGATATATATCCTAATTTCCTGTTGAGGAAGAAATCTTTTCCTTCGATAAGCTTGCGTGCATACGTTAACTTTTCGTAGTTATCCGTTCCACCTGTACCGGCAAAGAAACTTTGGACGAATGTGCCATTGGACTGCCGGCCCTGATCGCCCAAGAGTGTTAGGAGATTGTTGGAAATATTGGGTGAAACTTCACCCGGAACACCTGTTGAAGGATTTCGTGCTGACTCGCGTTGGATGTTGCTGTTGTATGGTGTATATTCACCCAGATCCATCAAAGCCAACACATCGCGCGCTTCTTCGTAATAGTTGGAGCGATTGGTTACCCATACTTCTATCTGGGTAATATTGATGTTGGAATTGATAACAGGGGCATAAGCCAATGCCTGGTTATACTGATCTCGGAAATACTGGCTAAGGAAATAATGCTGATTGGCCTCGTAATCATCCATCTGTATATCAAACTCGCTCTCCCGCGCACCGTTGCTGATGGTAAACTCTTTTTGCCGTGAGCGCTGTTGGGAAACCAACCCCGTGAACATCAACTTGCCGAATTGCAACTGCGCCTTGACGCCAAACAGTGATTCCGACCCTTGTATCAAGGTGCTGTTTAAGGCCATGTTCACGTTACCTACCTCGAGTCTTCTCAGGATGGCATCGTCTTGGGCCACATAGTCAAACCGGATTTGGTTTTCAAAATCGAATTGCGCCCGGGAATTGAAATTTGCATTTACCCGTACGCGTTCGCCGATTTTTCCGGTCATATTCAGGTTGATATTCTGGTCAAAATCAAATCCCCATTGCTTCCGTTGTATTTCATTGAACATGGGGTTTTCATTTGTGTTTCGTTGCGCACGCATCACGATGTCGGCACTTCCACGCGGGTTGATTTCGATGGTATTGCCACCAAATATTTTGCGGAAGGTAGGGCTGCTGACTTCTATGACCGGGATTATGCGGCGCTGGCGCTCTTCCAAAAGAGATTTGGCGGCCAGTTCTTCCCAATAGTTTTTTTGTAACCGTTTAAATTCGTAATCTTTATATTCATCCAAAGACATGTACAATGGCGGTCTGTACATCTTTGTGCCCAATTTTTCGCGAATGATATACTGCTGTGATTCCGTGTCGTAAACAATTTCCCGCTCTATGTTGGATGGATAGTCCAGCACCACGGGTTTGTAAGGTTTGTGAAGGTTAAGAAAAGGAAAATCGTTGAAACGATAAGGTATCTTTAAAGAATCAGCCTGTTTTGCACCATTTGCAGGGGTGACTTGCTGTGCATAAGCAAATGACAGGCATAACGCCATAGTCAAGCAAAATTGAGCTATATAAAAAAAATGTTTTTTCAATGGAGCGCCAGCAAGTTAAGTAATAGATGTCAGTAATATAAACAGGACAAATATCTGCCAATTTTTATTAAAAAACAATTAAATGCCTCCCTGTTCTCCTGTGGAGATATGTTAAAAAAGCTTAAAATCTCCGTCTTGTAGCAAAGGGGCTACAATTTTTTTAAAGCGCCCTTTATTAATTCTTCCACGGATTGATTGGGATCGGTTGCCACAAGACCTGCCAGCACTTTTTCTATTTGTGGTTTGGCAAACCCCAACATAACCAATGCAGCCATGGCTTCTTCAGGTACGGATGGTTTAGCGACAGGGATGGAAATGAGCGCGTTAGGACCTTGTTTTTTTAGCTTGTCCTGCAATTCCAGGATGAGACGTTGTGCCGATTTGGGGCCAATTCCTTTGATTTTTTGGATAACCTGTACGTGCCCGTTAATGATAGCGGATTGGATTTCCTCCGGGGTAATGGAGGACAGCATCATGCGTCCGGTATTAGGCCCGATGCCAGAAACGGAAATCAAATGGTCGAACAATTGCCGCTCTGATTCGGTAGCAAAGCCATATAGGGTATGTGCATCTTCCCGAACCTGAAAGGACACATACAGTTTGCAGTTTTCCTGATCTTTGATCTGGGAATAAGTTGTCAGCGAGATATGGATATGGTAGCCGATACCACCCACATCCAATATCACATGTGTAGGCGCTTTGAAAACCAGTTTTCCGTTGAAATAGTCGTACATATTTTATTATAATGTTGTAGAGACGCACAATTGTGCGTCTCTACGTCAATAATATTAGTTATTCTTTTCATGTGTCTGCACATCGACTACTGCGATGGTGACCATGTTGACAATCTCCCGTACAGAGCTGTCCAGTTGCAATACGTGGATGGGTTTGTTCATGCCCAATAGAATAGGTCCGACGGCCTCGGCATTGCCCACTTCCTGCAACAATTTGTAGGCAATGTTTCCGGATTCCAGGTTTGGAAAGACCAGGGTATTCGCCGGTGCCCCGTTTAAGCAGCTGAACGGAAAATTGTCTTGCAACATATTGTTGTTCAAAGCAAAGTTTGCCTGGATGTCGCCATCTACGATGACATCGGGTGCCTTTTCCCGTAGAATCTTGGCTGTTTCGCGCATCTTGGTAGCGACTTTCCCATCATTGGAACCAAAGTTGGAATAGGACAACAAAGCGATTCTCGGCGTGATATTAAAGTGTTTAATAGCGTCGTTCAGCAATAGGGTGATCTCGGCTAGTTCTTCGGGTGTCGGATCTTCGTTGACCGTCGTGTCACCGAAGAAAATCGGTCCTTTAGAAGTCAACATCATGTACATACCGGCCACGCGGCTGCCGGGTTTGGCTCCGATGACCTGCAACGCTGGTTTAATCGTGGCTGCATAGTTCTTTGTTAATCCAGAGATCAAGGTGTCGGCTTCGCCAAATTCCACCATGCACGCGGCAAAGTAGTTACGGTTTAGCATCAGCTTCCGGGCATCATATTCGCTGATGCCGCGACGCTGTCTTTTCTTATATAGGTGGGTGACATACTTGTTGAAGCGTTCGGATCCGACTTCGTCGTTCGGGTCAATGATCTGTACGTCCCGAAAATCGAAGTCGTATTCTTTAATAAGGCTTTCGATTTTCTGTCTATTGCCCAATAGGATAGGGGTTGCTATTTTTTCCTCCCGTATGATTTGAGCAGCACGTAGTGTTTTGTAGTTGTCGGCTTCGGCAAACACCACTCTTTTCGGATCTTGTTTCGCCCGAATGGTTAAGTTGCGCATGATGCGGTCGTCCTTGCCAAGGCGGTTGCGAAGTTCGTCTTTATATTTATCCCAATCGTCGATCTGCTTGCGTGCCACACCAGATGCAATAGCTGCTTTTGCCACGGCGACAGAAACCTCAAAAATCAACCGTGGGTCAGTCGGTTTGGGAATGATGTATTCTGGTCCAAATTTCAAATTGTTTGTGCTGTACGCCTGGTTTACTTCTTCTGGTACAGACTCTTTGGCCAAGGCGGCTAAGGAGCGCACAGCAGCTATTTTCATAGCTTCGTTGATACCTGTAGCACGAACGTCCAATGCTCCGCGGAAAATATACGGGAAGCCTAATACGTTGTTCACTTGGTTCGGATAGTCCGACCGTCCGGTACCCATAATCACATCGCTGCGTGTGGCGATGGCGAGATCGTAAGCAATTTCGGGGTTGGGATTTGCCATGGCCAATACAATAGGATGCGGTGCCATGGAAAGCAACATTTCCGGCGTCAGCACATCTGCTTTTGAAAGACCGATGAACACATCGGCATTTTTTACAGCATCTGATAGGGTGTGGAGGTCACGGTCGGTTGCAAAAGCAGCTTTGGATTTATCGAGATTTTCGCGGTCCTTGCGGATAACACCTTTGCTGTCAAGCATGATGATGTTTTCTTTTTTTGCCCCCACAGATATGTACATCGATGTACAGGAAATGGCTGCAGCCCCCGCGCCGTTCACCACTATTTTTACTTGGCTGATATCCTTGCCGGTCAATTCGCAAGCATTGATCAGCGCGGCACCTGAAATGATGGCTGTACCGTGTTGGTCATCGTGCATGACCGGTATGTTCATCTCTTCTTTTAGACGGCGCTCGATTTCAAAACATTCGGGAGCTTTAATGTCTTCCAAATTAATCCCCCCAAATGTAGGTTCCATAGCTTTGACAATATGTACGAAGTCATCGACGTTCTTGGTGTCGAGCTCGATGTCAAACACGTCGATGTCTGCAAAAATCTTGAATAACAGACCTTTTCCTTCCATCACAGGCTTACCGGCTTGCGCGCCAATATCGCCCAATCCCAACACGGCTGTACCGTTGCTGATAACGGCAACCAGATTTCCTTTGGATGTATATTTATAAGCGTCTTCTGGGTTTTCGGCTATAGCGAGACAGGGTTCGGCTACACCCGGTGAATAGGCTAAAGATAGATCTCGTTGTGAATTATGTGGTTTGGTCGGTACTACCTCTATTTTGCCGGGTCTTCCTTTGGCATGATAGTCCAATGCATCTTTTTTTCTATTGTTACTCATTATAACGGTTATTGAATATTAATATCGACTACAAAACTAAAACTTCAAATGAAGATTAGCGAATTTTTGGGGATTAATTTCGGGAGCAACCATGTTCATCATATGGTATATAGTGGTGTAAACTTACTTAAAAATGTCTGAATGAGGCTGCAAAGGATAATCTTTCTCCTTTTTCGCCGATATCAGGAAAATTTCGCCGACAACAACCCTCCATTAACCGAGAAATTGGCAATACTGGTCTAAATGCCATTTTAGCGCAGGTATATCCATACTACTTTTGAACCAAACAAGACGAACGCAGCATATAATTAAAAGTATAAACATAAAAAACAACAACTATGAAAAAGACATTAACCACTCTTGCCACAGCATTGATCATGATGATTTCATTCAGTTCATATGCGCTTGCAAACAACAATCCGTTGAAGAATGTGAGTTCTTCCAAAATGGTTTCCATTTACTTAAAAGCCACGACCATGGGCGACACGGAATTTAATCAACATCTTTTTGCTGCAGATTTTGAATACCAAAACATGGCCAACCGTGATAAATTTAACAAAAGACAGTATACAAATTTCCTTAAGGCTAACAGCGGTGTAAAGTATGATTGTAAAATTACATATGACATATTGGATGAAACAGCGAATACCTGCCTTGCAAAAGCCAGTATGAAATTCGAACATTTTACACGTGTAGATTTCATCACGTTAGTTCACCATAAGGACGGATGGAAGATCAGTAAAGTGGTCACCACGTATCCGTGATAGATTTTTTTGTTTCATGTGGCCTATTCATAGGCCAACCGAAGGTCGGCAGGAGTGCCGGCCTTTTTTATGCTAATGCAAAAAAAGAGGGTGTCTGAATTTTTTTGGACGCCCTCTTTTTTGTGTTTTGCAAACCTAATTTTAACCTGAGAGTTCGGGGTAACGTTTAAGGGGTTCAATTACACCATGAGCCCCAGCGGGATGACATATCTCGTTAAACGAATGCTTATCCCGAGTTTACGTTAATTTTATTAATTCTTGTTTGCCCTGTTGATGTGGAACTGTACCAAGTCGTCTATAGGCGAACGTAAAATCTTTCCTACCTTCATGCCGTATTGGGTGGCTTTGGCCTCCAATACATTACGGAAATTGTAACCTACTGAGCCAATACAATTGAATGTATATTCCTGATAGTTCGGATATTTGCTGACCAAGTTGTTGAAGAATGCTTCAAAAGCATCTTCCACAATTTTTCGGGTATATTCAATATTGACATTGTTGTCGTATACAAATTTACTGAAACTTGCGCAAAAACGGTTGGCTAATGGTTTGGTATATACATTGTCCATGATTTCGTCTGGCGTGAGCTTATATGTTTCATAGAATGCTTTTGCCACACCTTCAGGCATAAGGCCACGGATAAAATCGGTCAACAGTTTTTTCCCGATATAGCAACCGCTACCCTCGTCGCCCAAGATATATGCAGCAGAGTCGATATTAAGCGTGATTTTATCGCCATCATAAATACAAGTGTTTGTCCCTGTTCCCAAAATGGCGGCAAAGCCGGCTTGATCGCCTAATAGGGCCCTGGCCGCGGCTAGTAAATCATGGCCGATTTCTACTTTGGCGTTCGGGAAAACCTTCTGCATGGCTATTTCGACAATCTTGGCTTTCTCGGCGTTGTGGACACCGGCACCATAATAATTCACTTCGGTGATCTTCTCGAAAGGCAGGTCGTGAGGCAAGCCCTTTTTGAGTGAGTTGACAATGTAATCGCTGTCTACGAAATAAGGATTGTATCCTTCTGTGTTGAAGTATATCTTTTTGTTTGAGTCATCTAACAAACACCAGTTTGTTTTGGTTGACCCTCCGTCTGCGATAATAATCATTATAGATTTGGTTTTATTGTTTTTATTATAAGTTTACTGTTCAATCAAATTAGCGATATAGTTTTCTCGAAAATACATTTTTCTGCTTAAAAACAAGAATTTTCAACAGTAAAAAAAGACATAAATATTTATTAAAAAAATGACGTGCGTCAAAAAAGGCCTTCATGACTGCATGAAGGCCTTTTTTTTAGTATTGCTATCTTGGAAAGATAGTGTATTTTGTACAATAACCTGTGCCGGATTTGTTAATGTCCTCCTTCGGCTTCGATTTGATCAATGTCAATACCCTGCTTGTTCAAGAAGCCTTTGACGACAATTGCAAAGAAAATGATGTAGCAGAAGCCAATCAGCGGCAATACGTAGGAGTTATGGATACCGATGATATCAGCCAGTTTCCCTTGAAGAGGGGGAATGATGGCGCCACCTAGAATCATCATGACCAAAAAGGCAGAGCCTTGCTCTGTATATTTACCAAGTCCGACGATGGAAAGGCTGAACAGCGATCCCCACATGATGGAACAAGCCAAACCACCGGTCAAGAATGCATAAATGGCAACGGTTCCGGTAGTCAGTAAACCAATCAGCATCGCTAATAGCCCCAAACCACCAAAAATCAACAATGTGCGGGCCGGTTTGTCTTTACTTAAAAAGAAAGATAGAATTTGGATGGCTACGCAGGCAATAAAGAAATAAAGATGTGACATGTTAAATCCGGCCAAGCTGTTGACACCGATGATGATGCCAAAAGCTATGATAGGGACCACGACCAATAAGATTTTCTTCGTGTTTTTGGCAAATTGGAAGGCACTGATGGCACCTGCCCATCTACCGATCATCATGCCTCCCCAATACATAGAAATATAAGGCGTGATTTCGGAGGATTGTAGATTGCCAAATTCCTCTAATCGGAGCAATTCGCCCAAATTGCTTCCGATAGCCACTTCCACACCTACATATATAAATAGGCCCAGCATGCCCAGCACAAGTTGTGGATATCTCATGGCACCCCATCCTTCGGGGTTTTTGGTAGCCTTGTTATAGGCAAATAACAAGCCCCCAATCACGGCGATCAGTGCACCGACCAGCCAAGCCATGCGGGTGATTTCCAAAGGATGCAACAAGTCTTTAATCTGTGCTTGCAAGGACGTGATGAGGCCGGCATCTGTAGCATCGTTTAGCTGGCTTTGCAATGCCTCTATGTGTAGTGCATCGTCACTCTTATAGCTCAGGAACACCGGGACAAACATCAACAGCAGTAATACTGTCATGATGATGAGTGTGTTTTTAGCTTTGTTGGCTGATTCCATTGGCTCGTTGTTGATGCCTGCAGGAACTTTTTTGGAAAAATGGAATAATCCGGCGGCAAGCACAAATAATAAACCGACTATAATATATAGGTATACGACCTTATTTAAAGGCAGGCTTGCAATGACACTATCGGAAATGGGTTCGAAGCTTCCAAATAAAGCAAAACCGATCACTAAGGGACCAATGGTTGTCCCGAATGAGTTGATTGCTCCTCCCAGGTTCACGCGTGATGCTCCGGTTTTAGGATCGCCTAACAATACTGCAAATGGATTGGCTGCGGTTTGTTGCAACGAGAAACCCAGTGCAACGATAAATAATCCAATTAGCATGCCGATATATACATTTACTTCTACGGCTACAATCATCGCCCCGGCACCCAGAGCAGAGAATAATAATCCATAAATAATACTTTTTTTGTAGCCCCATTTGCCTACCAGATCTTTCCCCGATACGGTGCTGAAGATGAACAGTAACAGTGCTCCTATATAATAGGCACTATAAAATGCAAAATCAATCAGTTGCGATTGAAACTGATCAAGGTGAAAATAGTTCTTACAGAAAGGGATGAAAACACTGTTTCCTGCAGCGATAAACCCCCAAAAAAAGAACACGACTACCAAGGTGTATAACGCAGGGTAGTTGGTTGATTGGTTTTCTTTCATATGTTTATTAAAACGTTTTAGTTTGGGTTTTAAACTTACAAAGAATAAAACAAATCTGAAAAAAAATGTAAAGTTATTGGGACGTGTAAAACAATTTTTGGAATTGGCCGTTATGATTGTATCTATGGAACGAAAAATATTTAACAATTTTTCTTTGAATTTGCAAATGTTGTATTATTTTTGTGCCGATTCTCAAATTCGTCCTTAGGCAGAAGGTAATGTAGGCTTGTTTTAAAGTTAACCTTAAGTCGTATTTTAGTTTAATCTTAAAAGTATAGTGTTTCACTGAAATTTTGTTGGATGAATTCAAAAACAGTAAAATCCTATATTTCATAATAAAAAGTTAATGGATATTAATGAATTAAGTACCAAGCTCGTGTCGGAGTTACGCGAGATTGCCAAAGTATTAGGCATTGCTGATGCTGAAAAGCTCAGAAAACAAGAATTAATCGATAGAATTACCATCATTGCAAAACAATCTTTAGCGGAAGAAACACCGGAAGAAGCGCCTGTAGCAGAAGGAGTTGTTGCGGAACGCCCCCGTAAAAGGGTGCGCACGGTAAAGACCGAGCCTGTGGCTGTGGTGAAAAGAACCTCAAATGAAGAAGAAGAAACAGCAGTGGATACAGCTCCTGTCGCCAATACTTTGTTTGACAATCCTGAAGCTCCAAAAGCTGAACCCTCGGCTCCATCTGTTGTTCCAGTTGATTTTGACAACGTGATTGTTAACGAAGGGGTGTTGGAAATTATGCCGGACGGCTATGGTTTCTTGCGCTCTTCGGATTATAACTATTTAACATCGCCGGATGATATCTATGTTTCCCAGTCCCAAATCAAATTGTTTGGATTGAAAACAGGAGACAACGTCAGAGGTTGTATCCGCCCTCCAAAAGAAGGCGAAAAATATTTCCCGCTTGTTCGTGTAGAAGCCATTAATGGCCAAAACCCGGCGGAAATCCGCGACCGGGTTCCTTTTGATTATCTTACGCCTTTGTTTCCGGATCAGAAATTGAATTTGGACTTAGGCATGAGCAATTATTCAACACGTATTATGGACTTGTTTACACCGATTGGTAAAGGCCAGCGTGGATTAATCGTCGCGCAGCCTAAAACAGGTAAGACCAACTTGTTGAAAGAAGTGGCTAATGCTATTGCTAAAAACCACCCAGAGGTGTATTTGATTATCCTTTTGATCGACGAACGTCCTGAAGAGGTTACGGACATGGCGAGAAGCGTACGTGCGGAAGTTGTTTCTTCGACGTTTGACGAACCGGCTGACCGTCATGTAAAGATAGCCAATATCGTTTTGGAGAAAGCCAAACGCATGGTCGAATGCGGACATGATGTGGTTATCTTGTTGGATTCTATCACCCGTTTGGCACGGGCCTACAATACCGTGGCTCCAGCATCTGGAAAAATTCTTTCGGGAGGTGTGGATGCCAATGCCCTGCATAAACCAAAACGTTTCTTCGGTGCTGCCCGTAATATCGAAAATGGTGGTTCCTTGACGATTTTGGCTACTGCTTTGACTGAAACAGGCTCTAAAATGGACGATGTGATCTTCGAAGAGTTTAAGGGTACGGGTAATATGGAGCTTCAATTGGATCGCAAATTAGCGAACAAACGGATTTTCCCAGCTATTGATTTAACGGCTTCCAGCACGCGTCGTGACGACTTGTTGGTGGATAGGGATACACTGCAACGCATGTGGGTGCTTCGCAACCACTTGGCCGATATGAATTCTACCGAAGCGATGGAGTTCTTGTTGACACAAATGCGCGGCACAAAATCCAATGAAGAGTTTTTGATCAGCATGAATGGGTAAAATCCCATCTTTATTTGATATTTTTAAGCCATCTTTTTGAAAAAGGATGGCTTAAATTTTTATAATAGACGACAAGAATGAAACCGCATGGCAATATAGCTTTATTTCCATTTTGGTCAAAAAAGATGTCGTGTGCTGCATGTTAATTTTTATAATGCTGTTTAGATGAAAAAACATATTCCGAATGCCCTAACCTGTCTTAATCTTTTTAGTGGATGCATAGGTGTTCTCTTCGCCCTGAAGGGAGAATATTTGAATGTGTTTTATTGTGCTCTGGCTTCGGGCATCTTTGATTTTTTTGACGGCATGTTGGCAAGGGCTCTCCATGTCAAATCGGCTATCGGCAAGGAATTGGACTCTTTGGCGGATATGGTCAGTTTTGGCTTTTTGCCCGGAGCAGTGCTGTACGTGCTCCTGTCCCGAGCAACCGAATCGGTGTACTGGCCTTATCTGGGCTTTGTCGTAACGGTGTTTTCGGCATTGCGATTGGCCAAATTTAATATAGACGAAAGGCAGTCTACAGATTTCATCGGTTTGAATACTCCCATGAATACATTTTTTATTATATCGTTGCCTTTTATTGCGCAGGACTATCCAAATGTGATCGTGCATGTTTGGTTTCTGTCCTTTATCGTAGCTGCATGTAGTTTTTTGCTGGTCTCGGAAATGAAACTTTTTTCCATGAAACTGTCTTCTCTGGGTTGGAAGGAAAATCGGTTTAAGTACTTATTTCTAGCTGTCAGCGCCATATTGATCGTGTTTTTAGGATTTCTGTCGTTGCCCATTATTTTAGTGCTGTATATCGTTTTCTCCCAAATACATTTTGCGCAGCGGGTCGCTGTTGTTAAAGAGTAGCGAGGTATTGGTCTATTTCCTGCATCAGGATCGAATACTCTGTTTCTATAGCATTCATTTTTTGGTCAATAAGTGCAAAATCCATCTTCTCTTTTCCGGCTTGCTCCATATCTTGCAATTTGACACGTAGTGTAGTGGCACCGATATATTCCATAGTCGGCTTGATATGGTGGGTCCTGTCTGCTATGTCGGCATGGTCTTTGGATGCCACAGCATGCCTGAGGTGTTGGAAATCTTCCGGAATTTGTGTTTGATAAAGCTCCATAAACTGCTTGATGAGATCTGGACTATGCATTAAGTTCTCGGCGATTGCTGCGGGATTGATTATTTTATAAGTAGACATTTCATTAAGCGGTATAAGGGTGTACTTCTAGGGTATCTAAACAGGCAGATAGCAAAGCGTGATTT
This sequence comes from Sphingobacterium wenxiniae, assembly GCA_040394995.1. GTDB lineage: Bacteria > Bacteroidota > Bacteroidia > Sphingobacteriales > Sphingobacteriaceae > Sphingobacterium > Sphingobacterium wenxiniae_A. The sequence goes on along the minus strand of JBEBRE010000019.1, from coordinate 11,863 downwards.
GACTGTTGGAGTTTGGGATGGATAAAGTCCGGAGCCAATTCGTTTAAAGGCACCAGTGTGAACCGGCGGTCTTGGATATAAGGATGTGGCACGATCAGACGTTCTACTTCAATGATTTCCTCATTAAAATATAAGATATCGATGTCGATGATGCGGGCGCCCCATTTGGTTAACCGCACCCTGCCCAGATCCTTTTCGATGGACTGAATGAGATCCAATGTTTGCAGTGCGTCTAATTCTGTGGTCACCTCGATCACTTGATTCAGAAAATTGGGTTGTTCTGTAACACCCCATGCTACGCTTTCGTAGACATTTGAGGCTCTCTGTATTTGGCCGACCCGTTGCCGGATTTCCTTTTCGGCCAACTCCAGTTGCTTTTGGGGCTCTCCCAAGTTTGCTCCTAACAGAAAATACACGGTGTTCATCTCTTCAAAGATACGTATATCTGTTCATGTTGCAAACGTTAAACCTCTTGCGCGATTGTTTGCCTGCTTGACCGCAAAACCACACGCCCAAACATCTACAATGTTCAACGCTGTCGGAAGTTCTTTTTATATAAGCGAAACTTCTGAGACAAATGGAGAACAATGAGGTTGATGTTATTTTATCTTCTTCTTTCGCTTGGTGAAGAAAACAATTTAAATGCGGTTTTCTTATTAATCAACATAAACCGTTAATTTAGTGGCATTATTAAAAAAGCACGAGATATGAAATCTTTTTTTAAATATGTGTTGGCGACCATTACCGGCATCGGAATCGTTGCTATTATTCTGTTCTTTGTTTTAATCGGTATGATCACTTCAGCTGTTAAGCAAATGGGATCTAAGGAAGCCGACATCCCGTCCAATGCAGTACTATATGTGTCACTCAATCATGATATCCCTGAGCGCACGTTGCCGAATCCGTGGGAGGATTTGGATGTTCCCGGATATCGGAGCTTGAAGTCCTTGGGACTAAACGATATCACTGCCCGTATTGCGGCGGCGAAAACCGACGATAAAATTAAAGGTATCTATCTTAATCCTACGTATGTGAATACAGGGATGGCGAGTTTAAAAGCTATTCGGGATGCTTTGGTTGATTTCAAGACATCGGGTAAGTTTGTTGTGGCCCATAGCGATTATTATACGCAAAAAGCCTATTATTTAGCTTCGGTTGCAGATAAGGTTTATTTGAATCCAGAAGGCACATTGGAGTTTAAGGGACTTGCGTCTTCTGTTACGTTTATGAAAGAGGCTTTGGACAAATTAGGCATAGATATGCAGGTTGTTAAGGTAGGCACCTACAAATCAGCCGTCGAGCCTTTTATTTTGAATGAAATGAGTGCGGCAAATAGGGAGCAGATCACGTCCTACCTGAACAGTTTGTACGATTCCTTCTTGCAACATATTGCCGAGGGAAGAAATATACCGACAGATTCCCTGCGTCATATTGCGGATCATTATTTGGTGCGCAATGCAACAGCAGCCCTGGAACACAGATTCATAGATGGCAAAAAGTACAAAGATGAATTCATCGCGGAAGTTAAAGAAAAACTGCATATTGACGAGAAAAAAGATATTCCTGCTATTTCGTTGCTTGATTATACGGGAACGCCCAAGACAGCTTCTACTGGCGATCGTGTGGCGGTGTTGTATGCTTATGGAGAAATCGTGGATGGAGAAGGGTCGAACGATAATATTGGAGGTGATCGTATTTCCCGTGAACTACGCAAGTTACGTCGGGATGATCGTGTTAAGGCTGTCGTATTGCGTGTGAACTCTCCTGGAGGATCGGCACTCGCTTCGGATATTATTGCCAGGGAAGTCGCGCTGACGAAAGAGGTGAAGCCCATTGTGGTGTCGATGGGCGATTATGCGGCTTCGGGTGGTTACTATATTTCGGCATTAGCTGATTCCATCTTTGCGGAAAAGGAAACGCTGACGGGATCGATAGGTGTTTTTGGTTTGATACCCAATATGAAAGGGCTGCTGAACAATAAGTTAGGCATTCATGTGGATGAGGTGAAAACCGGAAAGTTTGCAGATTTACTCACCTCTGTAGACCGTCCGTTGACAGCAGAAGAGTATGCTATCATACAGAGCCAGGTAAATGATGTGTACGCTACCTTTACGGGGATTGTATCGAAAGGACGGGGTTTGAGTGTGGCAAATGTGGACAGCATCGGTCAGGGGAGGGTCTGGACAGGAGAACAGGCGTTGGATATTGGCCTGGTGGATAAGGTCGGCAATATCGATGACGCTGTCCAAGCGGCCGCGAACAAAGCCAAGCTGGAAAATTATCGGGTCATCTATTATCCTTCGATCAAAGATCCGTGGGCGTCTATTCTGGGCGCTTCTAAGGAAAAGATAAAGATGTGGATGCTCGATGACGAACTGGGAGCATACCGTTCGTATATCGAACAGTTGAGAACCGTAACCCGATCTTCGGGAATTCAGGCCAGAATGCCTTATCATGTGGAGGTCCGATAAAATAGGAGAAATAAAAGGCACTGTAATTTTTGGATTCAGTGCTTTTTCATATATTTACAGGCTGTAAACACATCAGATCAACTTAAATTTATTACAAAAAATGAAAACAATCGATGATTTGAATTTCTCGGGAAAAAAGGCATTAGTTCGTGTGGATTTCAATGTGCCTTTGGACGAGGATTTTAACATAACGGATGACAATAGAATTCAAGGTGCGACACCTACCATTAAAAAGATTTTGAATGACGGGGGAGCTGTTATTTTGATGTCGCATTTAGGCCGACCAAAAGACGGACCTGTCGATAAATATTCTTTGAGGCATATTGTAGACCATTTGTCCGGTGTATTGGGTGTGGATGTACAATTTGCTAACGATTGTGTCGGCGAGGAAGCTGTGGAAAAGGCGAAAAACCTAAAGCCCGGTGAAGTGCTGTTGTTGGAAAATCTTCGTTTTTACAAGGAAGAGGAAAAAGGCGATCAAGCTTTTGCGGAAAAATTATCAAAACTCGGCGATGTGTATGTCAATGATGCTTTTGGTACGGCGCACCGGGCACATGCCTCGACAGCTATTGTTGCGGCGTTCTTTCCGAACAATAAGTACTCGGGATATTTGATGGCTGCAGAGATCCAAAATGCAGAAAAAGTATTGAACCATCCTGAACGTCCATTCACGGCAATTATGGGCGGTGCAAAGGTTTCGGATAAGATTGAGCTTATCGAAGCCTTATTGGATAAAGTAGATAATCTGATTATCGGAGGCGGTATGGCCTATACCTTTATCAAAGCCCGTGGCGGCGAGATCGGAAAATCACTGGTTGAATTGGACAAGCTGGATTTAGCCAATGAATTGGTGAAAAAGGCAGAGGAGAAAGGTGTGAATTTGGTATTGCCCACAGACGCGCAGATTGCAGACCGCTTTGCGAATGATGCCGATACATATGACGGGCCTAACGACCAGATTCCGGCAGATCGGGAAGGTTTGGATATCGGTTCAGCGTCTGCGAGCCATTTTGCAGATGTGATCAATGCTTCAAACACCCTGTTGTGGAATGGCCCGATGGGTGTTTTTGAGTTTGATACCTTTGCAAAAGGAACAAAAGCTGTGGCAGATGCTGTTGTTGCCGCGACCGAGCGCGGTGCATTTTCTTTGATTGGTGGAGGTGATTCTGCAGCTGCCGTTTCTAAGTTTGGCATGACCGAGCACGTGAGCTATGTGAGCACTGGTGGAGGCGCTTTGCTAGAATATATGGAAGGCAAAGTGTTGCCAGGCGTGAAAGCACTGGAAGATTAAAAATTTTTCGTACAGGAACATCATATTGGAAAAGCCGCTCTTTGGAGCGGCTTTTTTTGTTGGGCGAGGTGGGAGAATAGTGTTAATTTTTTGGCTAATTGAAAATATTCTTTGCTAACTTGCCCGAAGTTGTTTATTCTAAATCGTTTGTAGTTAATCAAACTTACCTGTTGTTGTTTTGGCGGACGAGTTTCTTGCCTAAATCATATGCGCAATTATATCGTTGATAATCCGGGCAAATGAGATAATGACAAATTTTTTAGAAAATAAGGGTTGTTGCTCAATATGAATAACTCCAGCCAAAGGTAGGAATCAATCTTTGTGAGGCTGTCTTGTCGTTAATATAAGTCAGCTTGACACTGATGTTAATGTCTGGTTGGACATAACGAAAGACATTAAAATCTGCCGAAATTCCCAACCCAAAGCTCTTGGGAGCAATATCATGATGCATGTTCTGAAAATCTGAAAACAGCATTCCTTGGAACCGTTTGATATACGCTAATGAACCGATGCTCCAGTCGGGATAGAAGAGCGGCATGCGATAATTGGCCATGGCTGTGTTTTTCACGATAGGAGAAAGAAAATGTCCCCAACCGGAAACCAACGGTATGTCATAGCTGTTTCGGTATCTGTCTTCGCTTTTTTGAAAGGCGAAGCGCAACTGGAAACTATGGTTTGATACCAATCCTGGAAAATAAAAGTTTGTCCGCGCGGATACGATATAGCCTGACAGCTCTTTTTCGAACGGCAGATGCCTATAGGTGATGCTGAAGTTTTGTCCCCATTTGGGTAAGAGATCCATCTCCGCACGCATGGCATTCTTGTTGAAATACAGCTGATAGTTGAGCGGAAAGGCAATAACATCGTTGAAGTTTTTCAGATTTACATCCATGTCGTACCGTTTGGTGTACGAAGTGCCAAAGTTAAACCCATAACTATACACCGTGTTTTGACGGTAAACGGAGAAAGGTAGCGACATCTCAAAAGTGGCTAAGTGATCCCGATAATTGTACATTACGGTAGAATCCTTGTTCGTGTTGCTAACAGCGTTTCCCACAAGCCCTCGATTCATGTATCTCGCTGTGAAAATAGGGAAATATCTTCTATAAGAAATCTCCGCTGAATACCGGCTTTTGGATATTTCTGTGTCAAATTCATAGCCCAGCTTGATTTGGGTGGTGTTAAGTAGGTCATTGGATAGCCAAAAAATGCCGGGAATATAACTGTCGAAACTTTCGAAGTTTGTGCCACTGATCGATAGGCTGTGGAAATTCACCATATGCGTGGCAGGGTGGTATTTTTTTACCACGTAATCCTGTTCGCTATGTTGAACGGAATCCAAAGGCAGTTGCTTTAAGGTTTTTTCAAGGTAAAATGTGTGTGTGGCCAATGCGTTTTCAGATACGGGATGGAGGGGCGTTTTGGCGATTTTGTAGCCATTGTATTGGTAATCGTTGTAAATCAATTCCCCATCTTCTGCAACGGTGGGATTAAACGCTCCGTAGCTTGCATTTGTGAGTTTGTGTATATTTCCGTTGTCGCCCAGCCGATAAATATTATCCAGCCCATCGTAATGTGCCTTAAAGATGATGTGGCCATTGTGGTATGAGGGACGTTCCAGTTGTTGGTGGCTCCAAGGCAACCGTATGTTGCTGGTTTTATCCGCAAGATTAAATTCGATCAGTGAGATGCCCTGTTGCTGTACAGCTATGGCAATGATTTTATCGCCGGTTTCGTTGTACTTGGGTTGTTGCACGTGCATGTTTTCCGGTACGGAAATGCTGTCAAGTAGGTGTCCATCGTTTGCATCAATAATCAACAGTCGGCTTTTATTGCTTTTGTCGACTTCTACCAATGCGATATGATCTAGGATAGGATGAAGAGCCGGGGAGTAAAATCGGCTGTTTTTGGTCAAGGTTGTTAATTTGCCTAAGGACAGGTCATACATGTTGATGACATTGTAGGTTTCTTTGCCGAATCGGGCATGTTTTCGATATTCGTCCCATACGATTTTATCGCCGCGCAGATGAAAATAAGGTGTAATCTGAATACCGGTTTTGATGATTGTCTTCTCTTTTCCGGAACTATCTATTGTGATGATGCCGTTTACCTGCTGTGGGGAAGATTTTAGTGCATAAATCTTATTTCCGAGGCCGGTTTGTGGCAACAGATAGTTGCTTGGGTAGGGGCTTTCTTTGGTGTAAACGAAGGTCGGATTCCAGTCGTTTGCTGATTTTTCCCGTTCCCATTTGGTGTTAAGATCTTCTAATGTGGCTTTGAACAGTTGCTTTGAGTTTAGATTGGAAACTTTCTTTAGAGCCCGTTGAAAGTTATAGGGCCTGATCAGTTTTCCACGCATGTCTTCCATGATTTTTTCGTGGCTTTGGAAACCGTGGGTATTGGTGAGATACGTGTTCATAAAATAACCTATCGTGTAATAGGAGGGGACAATATCTTTAAAAGAGCCGAGCACATATTTGTTGAAACCATAGTTTTTTCTTGATAGTACGTTGGTTCGAATGGGCATTTCCCAGGAAGGTAATCGACCTCTGCCACCGTAGGAGAACAAGGTCTCGATTTGTACGGCATCTCCTTCAAAGTACCAAGCGGGAAGGTTCAATCCGAAGAGTGCGAGGGCAAGTTGTTCTAGAAATGGACCTTTTAATCGGCCTGTCAATTTGTCAAATTGAGCAACATGTCGTAGTTCGTGTTGTGCTAAATTTGATAACCATTCGGTGTTTCCCGCGGTGGAAGAGGGGACAGGATACATCTCTGATTTGCGGGGAGCTAGTTGTACATAGCCGTTTTGGCTTAAGTGATTTCCCTGAAGAATCAGTGTTATTTTTCGGGGCAATATGCCTAAATCGGCACTGCTGTTCTTGATGAAAGAATCGAGCTCTTTAGCCAATACTTGTGCGGCATTTTCAAAATCTTTTGGAAATAGCAGACGGAAATTTTCACTGTTTATTTCCCTCCATTTTATAGAAGAATGGCTCTGCTCGTTGTCAAAAATCTGCCCAAAAGATAGATGAAAATTTATTGTTAATATAAACAATGATAATATACTGATTATTATGTTTTTAAATTTATATTTATGAGAATATAAAACCATTTGCTATTTTTATTAGTAAAAAATGGATTAGTCAAATTTATTATTTATTTATATAGTATCAATTAATATATTGATTAATAGATTTTTATTAAAAAAATTATAATTCTATTTTTAATAAATTTTATCATGATAACCAGCTTTTTTCTGTTTCTAAATACGCCTATTCTGTATTGCGAGGCTAATTGCCGTCATGTGGATTCGATGTGCAATATAAGACAAAAAAACTATAAAACAGTGGTCCGGATAATCGGTTTTTTCTATGAACTGTTTTTTTTGAAAAAACTACATATTGTAGAGGATAACGGTCACCGATTGGTGGCGTTTTTTCGGGTGAGCATTTGGCCGATATTGACCATGTGTGGATGTTGCGCCGGCTGGCTTGGTCAGGAGTTTGATAGCTCCGACGGTGGGCTTGACTGCGTAGAAAGGCTGAGTGACATTTTGGCGGTTTTCCATTGGATGGGATATTGGACAAAAAACAATTTAGGGTATAAAGTGCTTATGGTGTTTAGGGAAAGAAGGTAAAAAAGATTCGTTATTTACAATGAAAAAAACGACTTTTGCTGCAAACATTTTTTTTACCAATGTAGGACGAACTTTTTAGATTGAGGTGTTATGGAAGAACTAGAAATGCAAGTAGGACTCATCGAGCAATGGATTGACGAAGGCAACATTTCCAAGCTTCAGGATTTTCTTAACGAGCAAAATATATCGGATGTCGAGGAACTGATCGATGAGCTTCCTGAGCATGCGGCATTGTTTATCGAAACCCTCAATATAAATCGAGCTGTACATGTATTTGGTATCCTGGATTTCCCAACCCAGGAACGTATTTTCAAAAAGCTATCGGCGGGGAAAGTCCGCGAGCTGATCAACGCCATGCCCCCGGATGATCGTACTTCCTTTTTCAGTGAGTTGAAAGGCGATGTGGTCAAGCACCTGATCATCATGCTTTCGCCCGAAGAGCGCAAAGAAGCATTATCGCTACTGGGTTACCCGGAAGACAGTGTGGGACGTTTGATGACCCCGGACTATATCACGGTAAAGCAACATTGGACGGTTACGCGGGTTTTAGACCACATTCGCCGATACGGAAATGCATCGGAAACAATCGATGTGTTATATGTGATCGATTCGGCAGGAAAATTGATCGATGATATCCGTATCCGGAGTATTCTCATCGCTGATCCGGACACGATTGTGAAAGATTTGATTGACAATAGGCTTATTTCGCTACATGCCAATGATCCACAAGAGGAAGCCGTCAACGTATTCCGAATGAACAACAGAGTCGCTCTTCCCGTCGTTGACGAACAGGGTATCATGCTTGGTATCGTGACGATAGATGACATCCTTTGGGTGGCCAATGAGGAGTATACGGAAGATATACAGCGTATCGGGGGTACGGAAGCGTTGGATGAGCCCTATTTAGACGTGTCGATATTCCATCTTGTTAAAAAACGTGGAGGCTGGTTGATTGTGCTCTTTCTCGGTCAGCTTCTGACATTTAATGTGTTGAAACATTACGAGGATAGGCTTTCCACTATTTTAGTCTTACTGATGCCGGTCATTATGTCAAGTGGAGGAAACAGTGGTTCGCAGGCTTCGACGTTGATTATACAGGCTATGGCCATGGGAGAAGTCACGTTACGGGATTGGTGGCGTGTTATGCGCAGAGAGATTCTTTCCGGCCTGTTTTTAGGACTTATTTTAGGAACGTTAGGGTTTATTCGGATTTCTGTTGACCAAGTATTCAGTGGCGCTTATGGTGATGTGTGGGTGTTGTACGCATTGGCTATCGCATTCTCGTTGGTAGGGGTCGTATTGTGGGGGTCTTTGGTCGGCGCTATGTTGCCGTTTGTCTTGAGGCGAATGGGGGCTGATCCGGCGAGTTCGTCTGCGCCATTTGTCTCGACATTGGTAGACGTAACGGGCCTAATCATCTATTTTACGATTGCGACGCTGATTTTGGGGAATGTTTTATTAGGTTAAAAAAAATCTTCTTGGATGTGAGGAAGTTGTAATTTCGGATTTGTAAATATTTGGACAGTTCATCTAAACTTCCGATAATTGCAACACCAAAAGAAAAATGGAGGTATTATAGAAATTCCTGAATAGCTCAGCAGGTTAGAGCATCTGACTGTTAATCAGAGGGTCGCTGGTTCGAGCCCAGCTTCAGGAGCCAGATAAAAAGTCGTTTTTCGATAAGAAAAACGGCTTTTTTGCGTTTTTAGGGCAGATTAGGGACATCTGCGCTTGTCAATTCGGGTTCTCCGAAATGGCGTGATTTACATAGTTTTTTGTTGAATTTCACGTGGGAATGTTACAAATATGTAACAGAAATTTCGGCGTGCTTAAGGAACAAATTATGGCAACCGTAAACGCAAAAATTTATGAACATCACAAGAAAGCTGATGGCACTTACAACATAAAAATCAGGGTCTATCACAAAGGGGACAGAAAGTACATTGACACGACCCACTATGTAGTCAGGAAACAACTGGCCAGAGATTTCAAAATTAAAGACCCTTTTGTTGCGGATATAGTCGAGCAACAATTAAGGAAGTACCGAAACACTATTAGTGATTTGGAGGCGAAACTTGACCATTTTTCTGCGGAAACCTTATGGGATGTTCTAAGGGATATGGACGAGGAAGTTGATTTCGTGAAATTTTGCGACGAGCATATAAAGGGTTTAAAAGAAGTAGGAAGAATCAAGAGTGCTGAAAACTTTAATGTAGTGCGAAACAGTCTTGTGGATTATTTTAAGACGGATTCCTTTTCCATCAACCAAATTCATTATACGATGCTCTTATCGTATGAGCGTTTTTTGAAGTCAGAGCGTATGATGACCCGACTTAATCAATTTGGTAAACCCGTTACGATCACCGCAAAAGGAGTAAGCAGTTCGGCGGTTCATAATTATATGCGCGATCTTCGCACCTTATTCAACGCTGCGAGAAACCGTTATAACGAAGAAGATATTGGGATATTCCGAATAAAGCATTATCCATTCAAAAAATATAAAGTTGGTTCACCCCCTGCGAGGACTAAAGAAAAGCATAATAATCTTGAAGAAGTCTTTCTTATCAAGAATTGTATTACAAAAGCTGGTAGCCGTGCAGAACTTGCCCAAGAGCTTTATATGCTTTCGTTTTACCTATGCGGTACAAATGCCGTAGATTTTTACAAATTCAGTCCACAAAATATTAAGGGTGACCGACTTGAATACAAACGTTCAAAAACCACAGATCGGAGGAAAGATGAGGCCTTTATCAGCATAAAAATTGTGGATGAAGCCAAACCATTGTTAGAAAAATATATCGGCAAGTTGGCAGAACGTTATTCCACCATTGGATGTCTAAACAAGGCATTGAGCAAGGGGATGGAACAACTATGTCGTATAACAGGATTGTTGGGAGTAACATTCTACTGGGCAAGACACACCTTTGCCAATGTCGCACGGAATGAATGTCGAATGAGCAAAGATGATATAGCTCTTGCGCTCAACCATGTGGATGAGGGTAATCGTACAACGGATATTTACATTGCGAAAGACTGGAAGATTGTGGATGATGTGCAGCGCAAAGTCATTGCACAGCTTAATAAAGTAGAGGTCAAGGTCATGAAGGCAATACAAAAAGGGAAAAAGGCAGAGAGTATCGCCGCCTAATGAGAGACCGAATTACATGGGCCAATTTTCCCCATGTAATTCATGTTTAAATGATACTACCAATATTATCCTTAGCAGCTGGGGAGTTGTTTTCTTAATTTTTGAAATTCTTCTTTTAGAATATCTACTGTATGTTCTAACTCTGTTTCGTCCATAGATGCAAAACCAAAACGGAATGCGTTTTGTTCCATATCCCAACGGATAATTTTAAACTGCGTATTGGTAACAAGACGGGCGATAGAAAATTTAGAATTTAGCTTTACCCAGATAGCCATTCCGCCTGTTGGTAAAGTATAAGTAACGTATTTGCCCAATTTTTCTTTCAGCAAAGCATCTAAAAAATCTCTACGCCCATGATAACATTTTTTTGATTTTTTCAAATGCCTTTTGAGTTCGTCCTCTTTTATCAATGTAGCCAAAGCACTCTGCATATAGCCATCGCCACCCACATCTATTATTTTTCTGAAAGCCGTACACTGTTCAATAAAATTTTTCGGAGCTACCATAAAGCCGATACGCAAAGCAGGGTCTAATATCTTGGAAAAAGAGCCGATATAAATCACGTTTCCGTTGTGGTTGCCACTTGCCAAAGGGAGGTAAGGCGAAGAGGTATAATGATAATCATAGTCGTAATCATCTTCAATAATGGCAAATGAAAACTGTTTGGAAAGTTCCAATAATTTCACCCGCCTTTCCACGCTTAACGTTACGGTTGTAGGGTAATGATGATGCGGAATGACATACACGGCATCAATTTTTTTCCGTTTACATATCCTTTCAATAGCATCTGTATCAATCCCCTTATCATCTACATTTACCTCAATAATTTTAGCTTCCGTTTCTTCAAAGGTTTTATTGGCAACAGGATAATTGGGCTTACCTACAATGATTTTGGACGAATGCCCTAAAAGCAGTTGGGCAGATAAATAAATGCTCATTTGTGCCCCGTGAGTAATCAGAATATTATCAACCGAAATGTTTAACCCCCTTGTTACCGACAGGTAATTAACCAGCTCTTCCCGAAGTTTCAGCGTTCCCTGCGTTGTTCCGATGTTTGCGTTTTTAATCGCATACTTTTTTGAAGTAAGCGAGCGGTATGTTTTCAATAAATCATCTATTGGCGATAATCTTACGTCAGGGTGTCCGTCATCAATAATAATATCGGGATAAGAAGCCCCATTTTTGCTAATGGTATTTTCTTCTATAATCCTGAAAGGTACGTTCAATTCATTTTCGTAAGGTGTCAGTATGTTAGGTTCGCCCCATTTTTGAGGTTTCAGCAAAGGGATATGCCCCGAAACGGCAACGTGCTTTCT
>JBEBRE010000018.1:0-36150 GCA_040394995.1 Sphingobacterium wenxiniae | reverse complement strand
GAGCCTGTTCCGATGAAAATCGGAATGCATAACATAGAACACAACAGCCCTGCTCGGAGAGGGGGACAACGTCCTACGGTGGGCATGCAAATATCAATTTGATGCTAACAGTGAAGTGTTTACGATAATACGCTCTTGTAAATAAGACGTAGGCTTGCCTGCAATGAGATACAGGGTTGGCTACACTACGCAGGTTTTGATTTCTCTCAACATGAACGCTGTATCAAAAAAGTTTTATTGACTATCTTTCATTTTAACAAAATTAAATTTATGTATATAGCCCAGTAAAAAGTATTGCCTTAGCGTAATAGAATTAGCGTAGTAAGTGGCATTTCCCTGCATGCCCCAATGGTTTTGGACATTTTGGTTCAGGATATCAAATCCAGACAGCTTTATTTGTGAGCTGTTTTTCAGCGTATAGTAAAGCGAGCTATTTACGATATTGTAATTCTGGCGACTGTTCAATCCATTTGCCCTGTTTTGTAGGGAATAGGTGGCTTCCAAGGAGAATCCTTTAATAGGATAGATATTGAGCCCAAAGCCAAAATCGTGTGTCAGATAGCTTGTTTCTCTAAAATTGGGATTATCTTTCACACTGTTTCGGTTGCTGTTGATGCTTAATGTGTATTTTGGGGCAACTCCGATGCGGTTTTTCCAGTTCACGGAAAACTCTTGGCTGAAATTCATCCCCACGCTAGTCGTTTTATTCTCGACGTCGTTGATGGTTTGATAATTCTCATATGAGTAGAGATGAGGCTGGGTGGAAATATAGTACTGCCAATCCTTTTTGCCTTTGAAGTTATACCTAAAGTAAACGTAGCCACTAATATTGTATTTGGAAGCGGCTTGATAGCGTTGTGAAGTGGTATGGCCAATGGTCAAATCCTGCCATGTTCGGTACCCTACGCTTTTATCTTCATAATTTAGACTCAGACGGCTGCCAAATTGTATCTTTTGTTTGTATTTGTTAAAAGAGATGAATGCCTGTTGTGTTTCGATATTGTCGAAATCCAAAGACTGCAATTGTGTATAGGTCGGATTCAGGTCGTTTTTCTGTGTCTGGATGCCATATGTTTGGGGGTTTTTGATGTCTTTTGACCATCCAAGGTTCAGGTCCCTGTAGCGAATATTGACGTTGGGCAACCAATATGTCTGGGAAGATCGCCTGTTTTCGTCGATGGAGACGAAGTCAAAATGGGTGTTCTTGACTTGATAAGCTGTTCCGAAGTTGACGAACAGTTTGGCAATTGGCTTCCAATTGAACTTTATGCCCGAAATATAATCCTGATTGGAGAAACGATAATTGTTTTCGTAATTAACCCCGTGTATCACACCACTCCCGTTTCTGTTGTAATAAAAGGTGGTCATAGGCGAGTCCTTTCCGGCATTGAAGGTGAAGTACAAATCAAAATTGAGCTTCTCGATCATCCTGTTGTAATAGGCCGTGCTCAGGTAGACACTGTTGCTACGCTTGTGTTGCACTGTGTTTTCCCATATATCTGTATTGGGATCGTCCGTTTTATACATGACGTTGCTTTGATCGTTGGAAGATTCCGAGTTGTTTTTGTTCAAGTTCAGGTTGTTATTAAAGGAAACCACATGTTGTTTCGATAACTGCTTCTCGATGTTAAAGCTATGCGAGTAGCTGAATCCCGAGTTGTTTCCTTGGTTTCCGCTAATCGAAGCCGTCAGTGGTTCTTCTTCGGTGTGGGTCTGACTGTTGAAGTCGGACGAATTACGGTTGTTATCGAAGGAAATCGCGGGCCGAAACTCGAAGTAAGCCGTGGTGTCGAAGCGATGGCGCAGGAATGTGTTCAAGCTGTGTTTGCTGTTTTTTTCATGGGAAGCGTTATTGTATACAGCGGTTTGTTGCACATCATCAAATCGCGAAATGGTATTCCCGTCGTTCCCTGATTCCTTTTTGCTGAATCGGTACATGTACATGACGTTCAGCTTGGTTGTTTTGCCCCAATCGTTATTGATGTTCAGACCACCTGCCATATCATTGCCGATGCCCCAGTAGTTTTGTCCGCCAAAATCATTGAAGCCGTAGTTTTCGGCGCGCCCCAGCCCGGCATGCTGATTGAGTTCATTGTAATCAAAGCTTTGGCGGTTAACGTTGTTTCCATACGCGATAAAGCTTACCTGCATCGTATCCCTAAAGGTGTTGAACAATCCACCTGCCTCGTACCGGTCTCTCGACCCACCACTTGCATAGGCCTTACCAAAATCTGTTCGCAGAAATTCGGATTTGAATTTCAGATTGATGGTAATGGGTAGGTTTTCTTCATCTTCGACCGTCTTTTTCGACTCTCCTCTGTCGCGATATACCTGCACAGTTTTCACTAAGCTGGCGTCGAGATTCCGGGTGGCGATGCGTAGGTCACTGGCAAAGAAATCTTTGCCGTTTACTTTTACTTGGCTAACCTCTTTGCCCTCATAGTAGATGGTACCATCCATATTGACCTGTAGGCCGGGTAGTTGTTTTAGCAACTCCTCTACATTGGCATTTGGGCGAGTCTTGAAATAATTGGCATTGTACTCTAAAGTATCTTTGTTCATGCGTACCGGAGGTTGAGCGATGATGACAATTTCATCCAACGTTTTCCCGCTCAGGCGCACCGTTCCCATGTCGATGTCTCCCTCATCTCCTATGATAAAAGCTTTTTCGAACGTATGAGCATTGACATGCGAAATGTAGAGCAGTAAGTCCTTATGCTGTGGCATCCTGACGAAGTCAAATTTCCCTTTGCTATCGGTCAGCGTATAGGATAACACACTGGAGTCCTGTGCATCTAAAATCGAGACGGTGGCTTTTTCCAATGCGATGCTATCGGAAGATTGGACAAAACCATGAATATTTCCTTTATTCTGGGCAAATAATAATGCTGTGCTAAAGCAACATAGTAAAATGAATAATAGTCTTTTCATATCGTCAGGTGGCCGTATGCCGCAATGTTACATAAAATACACGGAAGGGAATTGTTAAATAGTTCTAATTATTCAATTTTGTTGGAATTGTTACTTATATAAGCTTGTTCTCTACTAAAAAAGTGCCGTGACTGTTATAAAAAAAACAGGTCTGTTTCTTTTGTGGAACAGACCTGTTTTTTATTTTCCTGTGTTTTACTCCTTATTTGAATCCACCGTCAGGCGTTTATCCCGGTTGGCAATCTCCCATACGGTATGGAAAACAAGCTTTTCACGTTTTACCATCATCGGGAAATTGATTTTATCTACCGTATCTTCAGGTGTATGGTAATGCGGATGTAAGCCGGAGAAGAAGAATGCTGATGGGATTCCCTTTTCGGCGAAGTTATAATGATCTGAACGGTAATATAGGCGTAAAGGATCGTTCGGGTCATCATACATATAATCCAACTCCATTTGCGTATACTGTTCGTTGGCCTTCTCTGTAATTTGTTTTAATTCAGAGCTTAGTTTGTCTAAGCCGATCGCATGGATATAATTGTGGTTGCCCTCAAGGTGCTTGTCATCAATGCGGCCAATCATATCCAGGTTGATACAGGCCACAGCATTGGCCAAAGGGAAAATCGGATTTTCTACATAGAATTTAGAACCCAATAATCCTTTTTCTTCCGCAGCCAATCCCATGAACAGGATACTGCGACGAGGACCATGGCCGTCTTTTTTTGCCTGTGCAAAAGCCCGGGCAATTTCCATGACACCTACTGTACCTGAGCCATTGTCATCCGCTCCCGGATAGATGGTGCCATCGGGCATGATGCCATCGTGGTCATAATGGCCAGAGATAACGATAATTTCGTCTTTCAAATCCGAACCTTCCAATAGGCCTAAAACATTGGGGTCGAATAGTTTTTCTCGGGCTACACCCATGGAAGCTTCTATCTTTGCATGTATGGCAAAAGAGGAGGGGTTTTGCTTTTGTGCCTCGACAGTAGTTTGTTTTGGCGCTAAAATCTGATTGGCTGTTTTCTCTTTAATGTTGACAACCGGTGGATTGGCAGACCCTACCTGATGTTGCTCCCCTGTATCTAAAGCAAAACGTCCTCCGGTCATACGCGCGCCAAAGCGTTCGATCATTTGTGTTACTCCAGAACCTGTTGCCAAGATCATTTTAGGCTGTAGCTTCGACAGTTCCTGCAGTCGTTTGAAACGGCTGGTAGACCATTCGGACTTTTTGGAAGTCCCTGTGATGACAGAGTTTCCTTGTTCGTCAACAGGTTCTCCTTCATTGATGACCAGCACGATCTTGTCTTTGATATCTAAGCCTTTCAAGTCGTTGTGTCTCGGGTCTTGGATACCATACCCTACAAATACCACTTCGTCAACCGAGAAGTTGGCTTTTTGGTTATCGCCTTGGATAAAGAAATCCTTTCCGTTCTCCAGCGATTGTCCATTGATGGAAAACTTCTCTACCACGTAAGATGTTTTGACTAAATGCACCGGTTGGAAGTAGCTGCCATCTACAACGGGTTTCAGGCCATAAGACTTAAATTCTTCGGCGATGTACTTCGCGGTTTTTTCTCCTCCTTTTTGCCCTGTACCACGTCCTTCAAATTCAGGAGAAGCCAGCAATGTTAAGTGTTTTTTAGCTGATTCTTCTGTCAGTAGTTGGGCATATTTTACCTGTGCCGGGTCTTGAGCCAGTGCACAGCTATACAAAGTCGGAATGAGAAGCAAAGGTTTGATCCATTTTTTTATCATCATTTTTGGGGTTTTGATGTTATCTATATTTTAAACGGTGTTATTTAAAAGGTAGCCTTTTTCGTCATTTCGAAAAACGTTAGGAGCAAAACCACGAAGTGCTTTCGGGGTTATTACATCGGTAGCGATCCTCATAATGATGCGTTTTTTGGCTTGCAGACCTTTTAGACACCTCTATATCATTTTATTTCTAACAGGATATTTTGCTTACACGGTTGGCATGTCGACCTCCTTCAAACGGTGTGGTTACGAATGTATGTACGATTTTTTTGGTCAAATCGATATCGATAAACCGAGCCGGAATGCACACTACATTTGCGTCATTATGTTGGCGTGCCAACGCCGAAATTTCATTTTGCCAAGCGATGGCTGCACGGATTCCCTCATGTTTATTGGCCGTGATGGCAACACCATTAGCGCTTCCACAGACCAGGATGCCTAGTTCGTTTTCTCCTCCCTCCACGCTGGAGGCTACCGGATGAGCAAAATCTGGATAATCTACCGAATCTGATGCGTATGTGCCGAAGTCTTCCACTTCATGCCCTTCGTCTTTTAAATATTGTTTGATGGCCTCTTTGTATTCGAAACCTGCATGATCACTACCGATGGCGATTTTCTTAGACATGATATTTTTATTTATATGTTTTACTGCTTATCTCTTTAACAGATAGATGTCGATTAAACATTTAACCAATTCAACGATTATCTTCGATGAGCTCGCAAGCTCGGTTAACCTTTATTATAAAACTCTTTTTCTGCTAATTCTTTCTTTTTCTTCACGTTGGCAGACACCATGATGCTCAGCTCATAGAGTAGGAACATAGGTGCACTTACGGTTAATAACGTAATAATATCAGCCGTTGGTGTAATGATGGCTGCAATAATCAAAATAATGACCGTAGCATATCTTCTGCTGGCGCGCATAAATTCTGGAGTCATCAGTCCCAATTTAGACAAGATAAATACCAAAATAGGGAGCAGGAAGACTACACCACACCCCAAGGTGAGGGTAGCGATAGTCGATAAATAAGAATCGATGGTGATCTGATTGGTGATTTCCTCGCTTAATGAAACATTGGCTAAGAAATTAACCGATAGAGGCACTACTATATAATATCCGAACAATGCGCCGACAATGAACAGGATAGAGGCATAAAGCACAAAGCCTTGAGCCGACCGGCGTTCTAAATCGGTGAGAGCGGGTTTGACGAAAAGCCATATCTCGAAAATCAGATAGGGGAATCCCAATGCCAATGCCATCAGCAAGCAAGAATTGATCTGTAACATAAACTGTCCGGCCAGTTCCGTGTTGATGATGTTGAAGGGAATTCGCTCTACGCAAAAACCTTGAAGGTTCATTAAATCGCCCACTTTGCACATCATACGATAGGTCCAAAAGTCCAGATTTTTAGGCCCCATGATGATTTGGTTAAACACAAAATCGTAAAAAGTAAACGATAGTATGGCGAAGACAGCAATAGCAATGACCGAGCGGATGATATGCCATCTAAGCACTTCCAAATGGTCGAAGAATGACATTTCAGCTTCTAGATTCTTTCCTTTTTGCTTTATCGCTTTAATGAGATCGTTAGATTTTGACATCGTATATTTTTAAGTCCGAACAAAACAAAAATACCATTCTTATTTGTAAGAATGGCATTTTATACCTTTGTAAAGGAAATTTTATTGCGTTTCTTCTTCCGGGTATTCCGTCAAGTCGAAAGTTTCCATAAATTTTGTGGTGAAATTACCAGCTCTGAAGTTGGGATCGCGCATGAGGCGCATGTGTAGAGGAATAGTTGTTTTCACACCTTCTATCACAAATTCGCTCAATGCCCTCTCCATCGTATTTATAGCTTCTTCTCGTGTTTGCGCTACGCAAATAAGCTTGGCGATCATCGAATCGTAGTTAGGCGGTATCGTATATCCGGCATATACATGTGTGTCTACACGTACGCCATGACCTCCAGGAGAGTGAAAGTAAGTGATTTTTCCAGGTGAAGGGCGGAAATTGTTGAACGGATCCTCGGCGTTGATCCGGCACTCGATGGCATGCATGTTCGGTTCGTAGTTCCTGCCGGAAATAGGAATGCCTGCTGCCACTTTGATCTGTTCTTTGATCAAATCGAAGCTGATCACCTCTTCTGTCACCGGATGTTCTACTTGGATACGTGTGTTCATTTCCATAAAGTAGAAATTACGGTGCTTGTCCACTAAAAATTCAATTGTACCGGCACCTTCATAGTTCACCGCTTTAGCACCCCTTACTGCCGCTTCGCCCATTTTGGCCCGTAATTCGGGTGTGATGAAAGGCGATGGTGCTTCTTCCACCAGTTTTTGGTGACGACGCTGAATAGAACAATCGCGTTCAGATAGGTGACATACGGTTCCATATTGGTCGCCAACCACTTGAATTTCGATATGGCGAGGATCTTCTACAAACTTTTCAAGATAAATACCATCATTTCCAAAAGCAGCACCAGCTTCCTGACGGGCAGAATCCCATGCCGGTTCAAACTCTTCGTCTTTCCACACGATGCGCATACCACGGCCACCCCCCCCGGCTGTTGCTTTTAGGATGACGGGATAACCAATTTCATTGGCCAATTTGATGCCCGTTTTGACATCAGGCACCAAGCCGTCAGATCCTGGAACGGTAGGTACCCCAGCTTTTTTCATCGTTTCTTTAGCGGAAGCCTTGTCGCCCATCTGCTCTATCTGTGCGGCTGTAGCACCAATAAACTTAATGCCGTATTCGGCACAAATAGCCGAAAATTTTGCGTTTTCCGATAAGAAACCGTAACCCGGATGTATGGCATCTGCGTTTGTTAATTCAGCTGCCGAAATGATATTGGGAATGTTTAAATAGGAGTCTTTACTGGCAGGGGGGCCAATGCATACAGCCTCATCGGCAAAACGGACATGTAGACTGTCTCTATCTGCGGTAGAGTATACGGCAACACTTTTTATGCCCATTTCTCGACATGTCCGAATGATGCGAAGGGCAATTTCCCCTCTGTTGGCTATTAATATTTTTT
Source organism: Sphingobacterium wenxiniae (assembly GCA_040394995.1). Lineage (GTDB taxonomy): Bacteria > Bacteroidota > Bacteroidia > Sphingobacteriales > Sphingobacteriaceae > Sphingobacterium > Sphingobacterium wenxiniae_A. The sequence continues at coordinate 28,423 of JBEBRE010000018.1, read as the reverse complement.
TGAACATTTTCTCTAATTTGGAAATTAGATAATTTGAAAATTAGATAATTTGAGAACGAATAGTACTTCAACTATTGCCATTTTTTCTCTAACGCTTAGTATCTAACATCTAATATCTAACATCTTGTATCTAATATCTAAATTATGATGGGTCAACCAAGAACAAAGGTTGATCAAATTCTACAGGTTGTGCATCATTAACCAAGATTTTGACAATTTTGCCTGAAACTTCCGATTCGATCTCGTTGAAAAGCTTCATGGCTTCGATAATGCACAGTACTTTGCCCGTGGCGATTTCGTCACCTATATTTACAAAAGTAGGCTTATCCGGACCTGGTGAACGATAGAATGTACCGATCATGGGTGATTTGATCGTGATAAGATTGTTGCTGTTCTCCGCTGGGGCTACAGGCGTTGAAGGTGCTGCAGGGGTCGCTGGAGTCGCCGGTAAGTTAGGCACCGATGCTTGCGCCGGCAAGGCAACAGGGGCTGGTACTGTAGCGGTTACGTAGGTTGGCTCTTGATTGGTCTTTATCGTAATCTTAAAGTCCTTTTCTTCAATGGAGACCTCATTCACGCCCGACTTGGCAACGAATTTTATCAGATCTTGAATTTGTTTGATATCCATACTCATATTGTTAGTAGGTTTTATGTTATTTCCTTTAGACGAATATATAAAAATAATGAAATATTATGATTTTGTATAAGCCCATTTTAAATAAATAGAGCCCCAAGTGAAACCGCCACCAAATGCGGCCAACACTAGGTTATCTCCTTTTTTGAGCTTATCTTCCCATTCCCATAAGCAAATTGGAATAGTTCCACTCGTGGTATTTCCATATTTGTGGATGTTTACCATGACTTTTTCTTCGGGTAATCCAGCTCTTTCGGCTGTGGCATCGATGATGCGCTTGTTGGCTTGGTGGGGCACTAACCAGTCCACATTTTCAGAAGTCAGGTTGTTTCTTTCCATGATCTCGGCCGCCACGTCTGCCATGTTTGTAACAGCAAATTTGAATACGGTCCGCCCTTCTTGAAAGGCATAATGTAAACCAGCCTCCACTGTAGCATGCGATGCTGGATTAAGAGAGCCACCGCCTTTGATGTTCAAAAAAGGACCGCCGGAGCCATCTGTTTTTAATACAGCGTCGATCAATCCGTTTCCTTCATCATTGGGCTCCAATAGCACACATCCGCAACCATCACCGAACAATATACAGGTATTTCTGTCTTGATAATTAACCACGGAAGACATTTTGTCTGCCCCGACCACCAATACTTTGCTATGCTTGCCGGATTCGATGAATTGTGCACCAGTCGTCAGTCCGAATAAAAAACCGGAACAAGCGGCCTGCAAATCAAATCCCCAAGCGTTTTTAGCACCAATCTTATCTGCTAAGATGTTTGCCGTGGCGGGAAACATCATGTCAGGTGTGCTCGTGCAGAAAATGATCAACTCGATATCATCTGCCGTGATCCCTCTTTTTTCCAAAAGCCCCTTGACCGCTGGAACAGCTAAGTCTGAGGTGGCTTTGTTATCACCCTTTAAAATTCTTCTTTCTTTAATTCCTGTACGCGTAACGATCCATTCATCGTTGGTGTCAACCATGGTTTCCAATTCCTGATTGGTCAGGATATAATCTGGAACATAACCGTTTACTGCAGTGATTGCAGCATGAATTTTCGACATAATATTTAATTGAAAGCTGATCTGATCTTATCGATGATGTTGGATTCGATCATATCTTTTGAAAGTAAAACCATATTTTTGATGGCTTCCGGACTGGAAATTCCATGGCCAATTATCACAGGTGCATTTACGCCTAATATTGGGCTTCCGCCATATTGTTCATAATTGAACCGGTCAAAAAACTCATCCTTCACGCCTTTTTTCAGGGTAACGACATAGAATGACTCGGCGAGTTTTAGCACAACATTTCCTGTGAAACCGTCGCAGACATATACGTCGGCCAAATCAGAAAACAAATCACGTCCTTCAATGTTGCCTATGAAATTAATTTTGTCGTTCTCTTTGAGCAGGGGATAAGTAGCTATTGTCAGGTTATTTCCCTTTTCTTCTTCTTCGCCGATGTTGAGCAGTCCGATTTTGGGGGTGTCAATGCCATAAATATTTTGCGAATAAAGGCTTCCCAATAAGGCAAACTGATTCAACATTTCGGGTTTGCAGTCTGCATTAGCGCCCACATCGAGTAGAAGGCCGAACCCGCTCTTTAGCTTGGGTACGTTGGTGGCAATGGCGGGGCGAAGTACGCCCGGAATTGTCTTGACGCTGAATACAGCTCCGACTAACATAGCACCCGTATTTCCTGCGGAAGCAAAGGAATCTATCTCACCCTTTTTGAGGAGATCGAATCCCTTAGCGATACTCGAATTGGGCTTTTGACTAATGGCTTTGGTGGGGTGTTCATGCATGCTGATAGCCTCAGGAGCATGAACGAAATCAAATTTATGTGGGTCGACTCCAGCTTGCTTTATCCTTTCCACATTGTCTTGCTGGTCTCCGATAAGGACGAGACGTTGCTCGTCTTTGAGTGTTTTTTGGGCTTCTATAGCGCCCAATATTGTAGATTCGGGGGCATAATCGCCACCTAAAACGTCTAAACCAATCTTCATTCGTTATTATTTTAAATCAATAATACGCAAAAACATCCCAAATTAAAGTATAAAAATTGATTTTTTTACACCTATTTGGGATGTTCCTATCCTCTGAATGATTTTGTTAGACAGCAGCAGTGTTTTCAATAATCAATTTTCCGTTATAGTACAAATTGCCATCTACAGTATACGCACGGTGAGGTGTGTGCACTGCGCCTGTTTCTTTACATACTGTCAACGTAGGTCTTTCAGCCTTATAATGTGTTCTTCTTTTGTCTCTTCTTGTTTTAGAAGTCTTACGTTTTGGATGTGCCATCTCGTATCTGTGTTTTAGTTATTTTTAATATTCTTTAATGCTTCCCAACGCGGGTCAATTTTTTCTTCGTTTAATTCCGATTTGTCTGTTGCTTCGGGCGAACCTAATCGAGCCAACATCTCTGGATCACAGGCAATGCCGGCGCCCTGCTCTGAACATTTGCTGTAATAAGGCACGCGGACGTTGATGAATTCATACAACAGATTGGCGATGTTCAATTCATAGTCGGTTTTGGAAAGGACCAAGACCTCTTCTGTGTTGGTTTCCCAATCTTCATCTGTAAACTTTACCAATGTTCGTTCGGTGAAGTGTAGTGGAGCGTCAAAATCTGCCAAACAAATGTCGCAGGTCAATTGGATGTTTCCTTGAATGTCAAAGTTGACAACCAACATGTTCTCCTGCTTCTGTAGGGTCACTTTTGCCTCCAACAACCCCTTTTTTACTAATGAATGCTCGTAACAGTCAAAGAACTTATCGTCAATCTCAAACTCAAAATCGTGTTTTCCTGAGGCCAAGCCCGAAAAAGGTATTTTATATTGTTTAAGATACTTCACAATCTTGTAATTGAGCCTGCAAAATTAATGTTTTAATTCTAAGCTTGCAATTATTTTGCGAAATAATTTTAATGATGAAACCGATATCCATACATGACCTATTTTTTTACTTCTTAATTTTGATCTTAGGCGGATGGGCAAAGGATTGCCAAGCTTCTTCGGCCTCTTCTTTGGACAGTTTGTCGTCAAAGATTAAAAATCTGTATTTTAAAAGATAGGTTCTTCCGGGCTCCAACCGCCAATCTTTGTTTTTGGTAGGCGAAAAATTAAGGAAAACGTCACCACGGCCATTTGAATCTTCAGGCCATATCCGTAAAGGTTCTGGATGGTTATAATTGGCTGGATGGCTCATCATCTCCAATCCTCCGTAATCATTTTCCAAGTTGCCATGCGTGATAACCCAACGGGCTGTACTGCCATCTGCCTCGGCGCGACCCAATCCCTCGGATGTCAGTGTAATGCTGTTGTCTTTATGCCATTGCTCTGTGGCCCGCATGCCCAATCCGCCGTATCGGTATTCAAGCAGGGTAACGGGACTGGATCCGGCACAGCTGAGTTGTGAGGTAATGTCCAGTATGTAATATTTGTCGGCAGGATTCATCCGGTATATCCGCATGCTTTGGACTTCATTGATTGCTGTTTTTTTCGATCCGTCTTTTTTGAAAGCCACATGTTCGTGTATGGCACTCAGGCGGGCATACACATCACCTTTTTCGAGGGCAGTGAACCCACCGAAGCGAACCGTTCCCTTCCGGTCGGCGAGGTTCCAAAAATCAAGAGTTTCTCCTTCAAAAAGCACACGGGTCCAGGGATTCCACATGCCCCAGTGATGATAATGGTCTGGGGCGTGAATACGCGTCAGTGCATGGCCCGATGGGGTATTCAAGGGATGGATAAAGCCACTTCGTCCATAAACAGAGTCCACTCCCTCCGGCGGGTATACCATTTTGAAATTGTATTGCAGCAGTCTTTTGCCTTCGCTGGAAAGGAGCAGCGCACCATCATTTTCCTCGATTTGCACAGCAGGTGTTGCTATTGTATGCGCAGGGCCTGCCAAGTGTGCCAGTTCAAAAATTCGCTTAGTTGCTTGGGAGGGTGTCAAAACCCAATGCAGGGTGCGGCTATTTCCCGAAGCTTCTATCTGGCATGGGGTACGGCTTGATTTACCATGTGTTATTTCCAATAACTGTATGGCGCTGTCTGGAAGATGGGTCAAGGCATCCAGATCAATCTGCATAGGAGTGCCGAATTTCTCCTTGCCGGAGGTTGTTACCTCAAAGGAGGCAATCCTTTGTGCCTGTGCTGTAAGGACAACCATGGAAATGAGCACGATCCCCCAGCCCCTAAGGGTGTTGTTTATCCATTTTCTTTGTTCTTTCATCTTTGTTCCTAATATTGAGGTCCCGAAAACGGAACAAGTTCCACGTATTGCTGTTTTCTTCCTGTAGCTCGCTTTTGCTATTCAAGCCTAAAGCCTAAAGGTGCATTGGAAAGTTTTATAACCAAAATTAAGATAAAATAGTAATTAAAAAAGGCGTCTATATGCAATATTAACTTAACAATACTTTTATGTCCAACCATGTGCAAAGCGGTTTGTCGCATTAGGTTTGGACAAATGAACAGGTTAAAAATCTCGGATTACTCAACGGTTGTATATTCAAGTTTTTTATTAAAGAATATAAATAAAAGATAGTTTTTTTTAAATTTTGCTTGTTAATGGCACGTTTTATGACTAGATGTTTGATTTGAATTAAAAGCTCGAAATATTTTATTTGTGTATACAAGTTTTATTTTTATATATTTGGTTGAATCGCTGATCTTACTGTATAAACCTGTGTTCTGTTTGGTTAAAGTTTCTTATCGACCATATTTATAGAGCATTCGTTAAAGAGGAGAGTGGGCCATATTGGGAATAGGGAAAAGCGCCTGAACGTGTATATCAATAATGACTAATATAAACTGTTATGAGCAATGTGAGCAAATTTTTAACCATTACTATTTTCCTATTAACAGCGTGGAGCTGTAAACAACAGAATGTTGAGCCTAACAACAAAGCATTAACCGACATTCGAGTTAGTCCCGAAGCATTGACATTCGAAGCCGGAGAACAGAAACAATTAACGACAGAGTTGTTGCCTGCCGGTATCGGTAGCGTAATTTTATCTTGGAGTAGTGATAAAGCAAACGTCGCCAGTGTGTCGTCCAGTGGATTAGTCACCGGAAGAGCGCACGGAAAGGCAGTCATTACGGTGCGGTCGAGCAACATTTCAAAAACGGTATCCGTCACGGTTAATCCCGAACCTTTCAAGATGACGATCGGATCGACCAAATACGACATTGATACCTTGGAATATCAAGAAATTGCATCGGGCGTAAAATGGTTTAAATTCAGCGTTCCTACATTTACAAACGGCTTTGGCACCTTTGGAAATGGGTTGGTTGTCAACGGTGCTGTGCAAAACAAGCCCTCCGACGGTTTGGAACGCGCCGTAGCGAATGGTATTATGGTGACGACGAAGAAATAAGAATAAACTTTGGCCCGTGGCACAAGCCACGGGCTAAAGTCTATGCCTTATACCTTGGGAATATGATATCCGTTGTGGTAGGTTGCTGCAAGGAGTTTGTTCGCTTTTTTGTCGGTAAATTTCCTTTTGGAGCTATCCCAATCTAATTTTTGACCTGTTTTGTAGGCAATATTGGCCATCTGCGAGAAAATGGCGATATGTGCGCCGGCTTCGATAGGCGCTTTCAATATATTTCGGTCTTTTTTGACAATTGCATCCACAAAGTTGTCCATATGCTTCTCAAGGCCGTTATCTTGCACACGTTGCAAAGGTACCGCTTCCATCCGTTTGTTGTCGGGGATGACTTCCCATCCACCCCTGTCCAGCACCAACGTGCCATTGTCGCCAATGAAAGCAATACCATGTTCGCGACCGTAAAACCCGTTACTGATACTGGTGGCATGTTCCCATACGATATTGAAGTTATCAAACTCGTAAATTGCTGTCATGGTGTCGGGTGTATCGCCGGCATCGTCTGGATAGGCAAATTTACCCCCGGTCGCCATGACGGATTTTGGTAGCTCGGCACGCATGCCCAATAAGGCATAATCCAATAAGTGAACGCCCCAATCCGTCATGAGTCCACCTGCGTAATCCCAGTACCATCTGAAATTATAATGAAACCTATTTGGGTTGAATGGGTAGTGCTTTGCGGGACCTTGCCAAGCAAGGTAATCCACGCCCTCGGGTACTTCACTGTCAGGCAGTACAGGCACTCTTTTTTTCCAGCCCAAATACGCCCAAGCCTTTGCCATTCTGATGTTACCTAATTTACCGGAATGTACAAAGCTGATGGCATCCTGGAAATGTTGCTGGCTGCGTTGCCATTGGCCGACCTGTACTATGCTGTTGTGCTTGAGAGCAGCAGCAACCATTGCTTCGCATTCTTTAATGGAGTTGGCAACAGGCTTTTCGACATATACGTGTTTTCCGGCGGCCACGGCATCTATCATCTGTAAGCAGTGCCAATGATCCGGGGTGGCGATGATAACAGCATCAACGACTTCGTCTTGCAACATATTTTTGTAATCCACGTACGTCTTGACGGTAATACCGCGCTGTGCCAATTCTCCAGTACGTTTTTTCAGGACATTTTGGTCCACATCGCACAATGCTGTACATACCACGTTGCTGTTTTTGAGGAGGGCATTTAGGTTGGCCCACCCCATGCCGTTCACACCAATCAGGCCGACCCTGATTTTAGGGCCATTTAATATGGCTCCTTTTGATTTTAGGAAAAAAGCGGAAGTTGCCAAAATAGCCGAGCTTTTTATAAAATCTTTTCTTTTCATGAAGATTTTCTTTTTGGTTTTTGTCTTATAAAATAATATACTTGCCTGATTTCTTGATCGGAGATATATTGTATTTGCTAATATAGCGTTTTTAGTGTAACTTGTGTCAAGCAAATTTATAAATAATATTGTAAAAAACATCTTACATTGGTTTATGTATCTGATTTAAAGATTTTTACATAAAATTATTAAATTTAAACTTGTATATACAAGATATATTTGCAGTATTTGTTTCAATTATAAACTTATTAATAGCATGACAAACAATCAACAATCTCCTGTGGCAAATTACCGCATTCCATTGGCAACAGTTACCACTTTGTTTTTTATGTGGGGATTTCTCGCTTGCATGAATGATGTCTTGATCCCGCATTTAAAAGGGATTTTCCAATTGAATTATTTTCAGGCGATGCTTGTTCAGTTTGCGTTTTTTGGCGCATATTTCGTGGGATCCGTTGTGTATTTTGCCATATCTTACTTTTATGGTGACCCGATCAATAAAATTGGTTATAAACGGGGCATTATGCTTGGGTTGTTGATTTCGGCAGTAGGATGTTGCCTGTTTTATCCGGCAGAGAGCATGGGCATTTATCCCATGTTCCTCATGGCACTTTTTACGTTAGGTCTCGGCTTCACCTTGTTACAGATATCGGCTAATCCTTATGTAGCGATATTAGGCACACCCGAGGGTGCTTCCAGCCGTTTGAATCTTGCACAGGGCTTTAATTCCTTAGGCACGACGATTGCCCCAATATTAGGAGGGTATCTGATATTTGAGTTTTTTGCGGGAGAAGATGGACTGACGGCAGATGCAACCAAAATTCCGTATTTGATTTTCGGCATGCTGTTTTTGTTGGTGGCTATATTGGTATGGACGATTCGCTTGCCAAGTTTTAAGGCAGAAGAGGCTGCAGGAGGCAAGTTGGGGGCTTTGGCATTTCCACAATTGCGTGGCGGTGTGCTGGCTATTTTCTTTTACGTAGGCGCTGAAGTAGCCATCGGCAGTTTGATCATCAACTTTATTGCACTTCCCGAAATATTGGGTGTGGGAGAGCATGTCGCTAAAAATTACCTTGCCATGTATTGGGGCGGTGCCATGATTGGCCGTTTCTTGGGCTCCATCTCGCTTAGTGATAAATTATCATCTGCAAAAAAAATGGTGTACATGTTGCTCGCGGCCGTTGTGATTTTTGGTGTTATTTATGCCATTGTCGATTTGTCATTTTATCAGATCGCATCGTTTATCGGGTTTATGGCACTTAATTTTGTGGCTTTCCTCATTGGCCGGTCTCTGGCTGCGCGAACACTATTGGTATTCGCGCTGATCAACATTGGGCTATTGCTGTTTGCGGTATTTGGCGACGGTAGTTGGGCAATGTGGGCATTGCTGTCCATAGGATTGTTCAATTCCATTATGTGGTCTAACATATTCACGTTGGCTATACGTGGATTAGGTGCACACACCAGTCAAGGTGCATCTTTGCTCGTAATGGGTATCCTCGGAGGAGCCCTGTTGCCTCTGTTGCAGGGATGGCTGGCGGATGAAATCGGATTAAGGCTTTCGTTTTTAATGCCTGTTATCTGCTATGCCTATATTATTGGGTATGGGTGGTTTTGTAGCCGCAGATTTGGTACAGATGCCAAACAACAGGCGGTTGCCGGAGGGCATTGATTGACGGATAAGTGAAAATTGATTTTCATTCAATAGGGAAGTGAATAAACATACCGTCACTTCGACGAGGTACGAGGAGAAGTCTATGGTTAAGTAATTTCAATTTTTGTTTTTAAATGAAAAGAGGTGGGACGGTATATATCATGACGAATGTAAACAGAACGGCATTGTATATCGGAGTAACATCGGATTTGGTTTGGCGATTAAGAGAACACATAGAAAAGAAATACCCCAGCTCTTTTACTGCTAAATATAATCTTTCTATATGTGTATACTACGAAATGTTTTCGTCGATAGAGGAAGCAATCAGCAGGGAAAAAGAGATTAAGAAATGGCGCAGAGAAAAGAAGGAAGTGTTGATTAATGCAATGAATCCAAGCTGGAAAAACTTATGGGAGGATATAAAAGATTGGTAACTTTCTCTATCCGTCCTAAATTTCGATTTTTATAAACTCACTGAATTCCGAAGTCAAATTCAGTCAGGTTAAGTGGATTTTGCGTTCATATTTAATATGATACGACACCTTCACAAACTTGTAAGCTATGGATGTATAAAGTTAATTTGCCTGTTCATCCATAGATTCCTCCTCGTACCTCGTCGGAATGACGATATGACTTACCATTAAAAATAGTCTTGTATAAAGTACTCTTCGGTATTGCAATACATAAATGAATACAAGACCAATTCCTTGCGGTTGGTGAGCAAGCTTCGTTTCAAATGTAATACCGGCTGGTTAACTTTAATAGACAATATGTCGGCCATCTTCTTGTCCGCTTTTATGGCCCATATCTTTTGTTCTCCTTCCCGGATTTCCACTTTGTGGTATTTACGCAGGGTGTCGAACAGGGAATTCTTTTCCAAGTTGTGCATGGTGAAGCGAGGCAGATCCACATTCGTGATGTAGGTCTCTTCGTATACGGTCGGCAAGCCGTTGACATAGCGAAGCCGGGAAAGGTAGAGGCATCCTGCTTCTCGTTGAGCCTCGTTGAGCTCGTATGGGAAGTCTGCCGGCCAATCGATTTTATGGGTCTTGACGACGATCGATGTGCGCAGGTTTTGCTTGCCTATACCAGCGGTCGATCCTTTCAGGGATAAGATGCCTAGCCCGGTTTTAGGCTCGGACACAATGCTTCCTTTTCCGTGTTGGCGCACGATATACCCCATACGCATTAATTCTCCCAGGGCCTGCCTCACGGTGGGACGGGTTGTGTCATATTGCTTGCAAAGATCATTTTCCGACGGGAGCAAATCTCCCTTTTTGTAATGTCCGTCGTCGATTTGTTTCTTAAGATCGTCGATTAATACCTTGTATAACGGCTTTAATGGAGATTTATGCATATGTTCTGTTTCTATGGCCAACACAAAAATAGTGATTTTTCGGTGTTGTTCATAAAACTTCTTGTTTATACATGTTGTTCGTCGATTCCGAAAGTAGCTGTTTTTAAATATTTATGTGCCCCTGTATACCCAAATGTACTTATTTTTTAATCAATTTGCCATGTATAAGCCACTCGCTGTCGGTGATGTTCCGTAAGGCATCGCAGACTTGTGATAAAGAAGGATTTTAAATCCTTTTGTATTATTACTTCGGGATGCGCTTCGCTAACATCCCAAAGAGCAGGGCATTTTTTGCCCGGGGTTTAAACCCCGGGCAAAAAATGTTATCAATTTCAAGCGCACGCCGCACGCGTGCGCTCAATGTCATTAAGAAATATAGACCCCTTTAGGGGTCAGATGTTTATAGCAAATAGATTTTAAATAGACATTCGACCCCATTAGGGGTCGCACATAAGAATCGATTTTATTTCTATAAACATTAGAATCCTTCGGGTTCAAGCCTGTTGTTTGGTCTTGTGACCAACAACTTACATGAGCCACAAGAGTGGCAGGTGACAACACCAACCACAGGCTGTTGCCTTAACTTAATACCATTGCACCTGCGCTATCTTTTATCTCGATTAAACGTTTTATTTTTTCTTGTATATATAAGTTTGATTTATTGTATTTGTCTTGAATTGATTTAGAAGTTGCTAAGTTTTATTTATAAACCTATAACATTTTATGTGGATAACTGGATATGGGACACCTATATTGCTTCTCATCCACTTAACATTATTCTCGATCCTGAGAAAGATCAAGCCATGATCCGTTCCTATATCGAGATGTATAGACAAACAGGTTGGATGCCTTCCTTTGCTACTACTTTTGGAGACTGGCCGGCAATGGTGGGCAATCACGCCTCAGCGTGGATGGCCGATGCTTGGGCCAAAGGGTTGCGGGGTTTTGATGTCAAAATCGCTTACGAAGGGCTTCGCAAAAATTCATTGGAGGCGACCTTGCTCCCCTGGCGGAATGGTCCCCGTAGCGAGCTGGATGATTTCTACAACGAACATGGGTATTTCCCTGCATTGCCACCGGATCAGCCCGAAAACGTGGAACGAGTAGAACCTGTTTGGGAAAAAAGGCAAGCCGTGTCTGTGACCCTCGAAAATGCCTTCAGTGACTGGTGCATTGCCCAGCTGGCGGAAGCTGCCGGTAAAGACAACGAGAAACAATTGTTTTTGGACCGGTCTCAATTTTACCGTAACGTTTATCGTGCCGAACATGGAGTTTTTTGGCCGAAGGATGCGAAAGGAAATTGGATAGAACCTTATAATGCCAGCCTTGCAGGTCGTGAATATTTTACCGAAAACAATGCTTTTACATATAATTGGCACGTGAAACACGATTTGGATGGACTGTTTGAAATGAAGGGGGGCAAAAACGTGGCCGAGGCTAAGTTGGATGACCTGTTCCGCGCAGAGTTGGGACTTCCCAAGTGGCAGTTTTGGAGGGTACAGCCTGATGCTTCGGGCTTGGTGGGCCAGTTTGTGATGGGTAATGAGCCCAGCCTGCATATCCCATATCTGTACAATTACATGGGTAGCCCTTGGAAAACCCAGAAGCGTATCCGTATGCTGATGGACACCTGGTTTACTGACAATGTGTTTGGCATGCCAGGTGATGAGGATGGTGGCGCGATGTCGGCTTGGGTCGTATTTTCGATGATGGGTTTCTTCCAGGTGACACCGGGCATACCCGTATATACCATCGGCAGTCCCTCGTTTGAGGAGGTAACGATTCAATTGTCGAATGGCAAATCTTTCCGGATTGTGGCCAAAGGCAATTCCGAAACAAACGTGTATATACAAAAGGCCACTCTGAATGGCAAAGTCATGAACGAGCTGTTTTTCTCACATGAACAATTAATGGAGGGTGGTGTACTGGAATTGGAAATGGGCGATAAACCAAAGCTGTAAAATATTTATCGGAAAGGATCCGGATGGTAGTCAGCCTATTATACAGGTTATGGATTATCTTCGCAGAGCCCTTCCTCGCAACCCCATACCTGGTCGCAGCATCTCGCTATGACTTACACTTCACCACATTCGCTAACTGGTTTTCTATGCACACCGTCGCATGATGTATGTTGGGACCATGGCACATGCACATGGCTGCAAAGCGTATGCAAACGACCGTATAGCATACGCAACCAAACGGAACATAAAGCCAATGCACTTTGTCACGGACGCACCGGCTTGAGGGAGAAAGCCGCATGCTTTTACCCTCGACCGGATACACGATGGGTCAATGGGTCATAACTGCATAAAGCACTGGAGGTGCTACATGGAAAACGCACATGCCGCTGCCGCACGGTCAGCTGACAACAACAGAAACAGCATTGCGCACAGCATATTGCTACGTAACATTCTTTTAAAGAAACGATTGTTAAATAAAAACTTAACAATATTTAATTTAAAGAAAATTGCATAGCAAGCAAAGTGTTTCAGCAAAGGAACATGCAACAGTCGAAGCGCCGTGTGCATAGGGGAGTACGCCACGTGACGCTACCGTTCCGTCTTAAAAGCACCTGCGCGTGCAAAAAAGCAGGTGCTGTCTGTGTTTTGCGCAAGTCTATTTAAGGAAAACAATACATTAATGGCGAAAAAAGCAATTGCATTCATGATAAACGCATGTGTGTTTATGCTAAAAGCAGTTGTGTTTACAACGATGTTACGTAAAAATTGCTGCCACAAGATATCGGCATTAATGGCCAATCTAAACCGCTAATTTTTGTAGGAACGCCATTTGCGCAATCGGTGAAGGAAAATTAGCGAAGATGTGCAGGGGAACTTATGGCATACAAAAAAGTGCCTAGGTGTATTTTTAAATTCTGTATTAATATTTTGCTTGGATATTAACACAGAGCCTCCTATTTTTTAGTTGTCACTACGATTCCATTGGCCACAGCCCGTTCCAAGCCATCGGAAGGACGGTTTTCCATTTTGCCCTTTACGGTAATGGAAGAAGAACCACCCCCATCGAAATTAATTCCTGTCGTAGCTCCCAATGCTTTCAGTATTTCGCCGAGCTGTCCGGTGGTAGATCCTGCGGAATAATTTGCCTGCCGTCCGTCCACAACGAGTATATACACTTTCTTTCCAGAGGCGGAAAATCCAACTGCTGTTCGTGGATGAGCTTCGTTCCAAGTGTTTTTTGGCCGTCCATTTTCAAGGATAAGGGTTTGGTAACCGAAAGGCTGCTCTGTCGCTTTGATGCATAGCGCTTAACCTTGGTCAACAAGGTTTCATCAATGGTCAAGTTAACTCTCGCTTTCATGCGTTTTTATCTTTGAATACACTACAAATATACGTATAAAAATTAAATATGCGTATCATCTCTGCGTTTCACCTATAATTTACTCTTCGTCACCGTAGTATTTTGTACCGAGCTCTATCTTTTCCCGACCGTTGGCCATGCGCCATTTGTTGGTGTCGCGTAACGAATAAGCACAACCACAGTATTCCTGCATGTAGAACCTTTCGCGTTTGCTGATTTCCAGCATCCGGGCCGAACCACCTTTCTTTCGCCAGTTGAATGTCCAATATTCCATGTTTGGATGGCGAGATGCAGCCCGTAGGCCACAATCGTTTATCTGCTCCATATTCTTCCAACGTGAAATACCCAAAGAACTGGAAATAACGTCAAACCCGTTTGCAGCAGCATATGCTGCTGTCTTCTCAAAGCGCATGTCGAAGCACATGGTACAACGGACACCTCTTTCGGGTTCGTGTTCCATGCCTTTGGCCAGATCAAACCAATGATCCACATCATAATCTGCGTCGATGAAGGGAATATTATGCTTTTCGGCAAAGCGAATGTTTTCTTCCTTGCGGATATCGTATTCCTTGCGCGGGTGAATGTTGGGATTGTAAAAATAGATAGTGAAATCGATATTGGAATCAATCAATGCTTCCATTACCTCGCCCGAGCAAGGGGCACAGCAGGAATGCAGCAACAGCTTTTTCCCTTCATGTGGCAGGGTAAGTTTCTCTCTTTTAAACTCAGGTTTGTCCATAGTGTGTTTAAATACACTGCAATTTTACGCAAATCTGCATGATTTTACAAAAGTTAGTATATCCCTTGTCGCTTTCGTGCATAATCAGGCGTTTATTTTATACTTTTGTAACAGATAATAAATACGCAATGTTGAAACACTCCATATTCTATAAAACGTTTATCGTATTGGCACTGTTGGTTGGGATGTATTCCTGCGAAATGGACGATGCAGAGCCCGATTTGCAACAGCATAGCTTTTCGAGGCTATATGTATCGTTTGAAGATTATGTTTCTTCAGATGTAGGTGCTTCGGTCAGTAATGTCCGTATTATCTACCCAGCCGACTCTTCTGAGTTTACCATTTCGGTGAATCATATTTCCAATGCTAAAGGCGGTGGACCGATTATCTTTGATCCCTTTCTGAAATGGGTTTTTCAAGGTAGCGCAAATCGGGATGGGGTTGGCGATACCGCAGTTTATGCTATGGCAGTGGGCAATACGGGAGCACTGACCAATAGCAGCCGATTGGGCAACAAGAGATTTGCCAGGGTGACCGGCTTGGCGTATGCGGGCAAAAGCCAGGTGCTGTTTGTGGCCAATGCAGGGGGCATTGAGAGAGGCGTTCAACAGGACACGGCAGTATATGTCCTGGAAAGGCCTCGCCAAAAGAGCGGATATGCCCGTACAGAGAAAAAACTGATAGCTAGAGGCATGCCATTCTATGGGTTAGCCTATGCGTCTAATACCTTGTATTTGTCCAAGACAGGAGCTAATGGTGGCATCTATGTAGTGGAGAATATCTTTAACATTCCTGTAAATGCAAACGATTCTACTGGAACACTTAGCCCTACCCGTACCATAACCATAGAAGGCACTAATAACGTTCGAGGAATATGCTACGACACGACCAAAAATATCCTTGCTGTAACAGATTACCCTGCTGGGACGGTTGCGGTTGGCCAAGGTCGTATATTACTCTTCGAGAATTTTTCTTCCTTGGCTACTCAAACTAGTATTACACCTACACGAATCATTACCGGTACTAATACAGGACTGCAACAACCGGTAGATGTTGCGCTTGACAGACGGGCTACAGGGCAATATCTTTACGTGGCAGATCGTGCAACCAGAAAAGTATTGCGTTTTAAGATATCGGATGAAGGAAATATTGCGCCTGATAAGTCCTTGACTACCGATGCCATGCCTGTTGGATTGGCACTGGATTCAAGAGACGACTCTACGTTGGATTGATAAGATCAAGCAATAGTTGTACTTCTTGGCGCTTTTCTAGATTATCTACATGATTATAGGCAGCGATTAGGTTGCGTAGTACCCGTTTGATGATGGACAGGTTATCACAGGGTTTCATATATTCTTCGCTGGTAGGTAGATTAAGCTGATGCAGGAATGCAATGATATCGCTCTCGCGCATGATCTGACCACGATTGAATACATTGATGTAGAATAACACCTCATCTGGTTTCTCTTCATTCATATAAGCCAAAACAAAATGCTTCGGAAGATTGACTCCGTATATAGGGATGTCTAATCGCAATGCCACGAGACTATATATGCAGGCTAAGGAAATAGGATTTCCCTTTTTGGTTTCTAGTACTTTATTGATAAACGAATTTTGTGGAGAATGGTAATCGGTGGTGTTGCCTGATAAACCAAATTCCCGGAAAAGGATGTTGTTCAGAAGCTTTATCTTTTCTACCGGGCTCATTTCGTACATCAGGTGATACCACGCGCTACGCCTCAGTTCAGCTAACTTGGTATAGATTTCTTCTTCGTGTAGATTTGGATATTGGAAACGGTTAATAATGAGTAACCCTTCCAAAAGATCACCCTGATTGCTGATCTTCCAAAGTTGTAAGTCGTTTTTAACTTGGTTAAATTGGATTTTATGAATGATCTGTTCCACACGACTTTGAAGAAGCACGTCAAAAGAGGCTTCCCATGATTGTTCCAGCAACGGGATTACCTCAGGACCGCATGTGATCAATTTATCCTCCAAAGCTTGATAGATTTCCGTGTCCGGATCATCAAGCAGGGATATAAGGGCTTTAAGTTCCTTTTCATTCATCCATACGAATATAGGAAATTATTATCAAAATTTAAATTGCGGGCTTAAGCCCGCAATTTAAATTTTGACTTGTCCGTCGAGCATATGGATAATCCTTTTACCATATTCGGCATTCTTCTCGGAGTGGGTAACCTGTATAATCGTCATACCTTCATCGTTGAGCTGTTTGAATAGCTCCATGATTTCCTCTCCCTGTTTAGAGTTTAGGTTGCCTGTAGGTTCATCGGCTAACAAAAGCTTGGGCGAAGCGGCCAACGCTCTTGCGATACCAACAATCTGCTGTTGACCGCCTGATAGTTGTGCAGGGAAAAGATCTTTTTTCCCTACAATCCCAAATCTATCTAACATATCGCCTACAATGGCTTTCCGCTCTTTGCCGGAAAGGTTTTTGTAGATTAAAGGTGTTTCGATGTTTTCATAGACTGTTAACTCATCTATCAGATGATAGGATTGGAAAACATAGCCCATATTTGACTGAAATAAGGCGGTGCGTTTCTTCGGTTTGAGTGTAAGTACATCTTCTTCCATAAAATAATACTTGCCTTCATTCGGCTCGTCCAACAAGCCTATAACATTCAATAGCGTCGATTTACCCGAACCTGATGGTCCCATGATGGATACAAAATCACCCTGTTCGATTTCGAGATTAATGTCTTTCAAAATAAAGGAACGCGTACCTCCTATATTATACCATTTAAAGATGTGTTCTAATTTTATCATTGTTATATTATGTTTAATCGGTTAACCGTTTAATTGTTTAATTGTTTTTACCACTTCTCACCGCTCTCGCAAGTTTAGCAAAGCGTAACTTGCGAGAAAAATAATTTAAGTTTTCAGCTTAACACAAGGCATAGCACCCCATATACCTTTATGATTTTTACTACATAAGCTATCGTAAAACGATTTCTTTCGCATGGCTAATGCAAGTGACAAACTTGCTTTATGTACTCTCACAAGTTACACTGCGTTAAACTTGCGAAAGATATGGTGTCTTTTTTATTCTTGGACAACCACAAGGGTTGTCCCTACATTGCTCCCCTCTTTGCTGTGTCTCGACTTTTAGGCGAGAGAGGGGTTGGGGGAGGAATTTACTCATCCCTCAAACTATCCACGGGATTGGCACGGGCGGCACGTAAGGCCTGCCCGCCGATGGTCAGCAAGGTAATGGCGATGGCCATCAAGCCTGCCACAACAAACACCCACCATTCTATCGTGATGCGGTACGCAAAATTGAGCAACCAATTGTGCATCACCCACCAGCCAATAGGTGCAGCGATAAGTATGGCTATAGCGACTAATTTCATGAAATCACTGGTCAGCATCAATATAATTTTTCCGACGGAAGCACCCAGCACTTTCCGGATGCCGATTTCCTTAATGCGTTTTTGACCTTGAAACGTTGCCAGCGCGAAGAGCCCCATGCAGGCAACCCCGATTGTAATGATAGAGAATAGAAACATGGTTTTGCTGGTCTGCTGTTCATGTCGATAGAGGGCGGCAAAATCTTCATCCAAGAAATGATAGTCAAAAGGAGCGTTAGGTTTGACTTCTTTCCATACTTGCTCGATTTGTGCCAGCGATGCCACCATATCCTGCTGTTTTCCTACTTTTACAAAGATATTTCCAAAGTAGTAGTATTCTGGAAAAAGCACGACAGGCTTTATTTCTTCTTTCAAAGAGGCAAAGTTGAAATCCTGCACAACGGTTTTTATACGCCCCTTACGGCCATTCAAGTCGATGAATTTTCCTAAGGCCTCTTCGGGTGTCCATTGCAATGCGCTTATCATCTGTTGGTTGACGATAAAGGAATATTCACGTGCATCTGTCGTATCCCTAGCCCGCAAAATATCGGTATCGGTCAACGGTGCACCGGCAAGGATAGGTACTCCAAAAACTGAAATAAAATCTTTTTCCACCGGTATAGCCGTTACACTTAGGTTAAAATCGGCACTTTTCCCTTCAGCTTTATTAATCGTATACCCACCTTGTATGTTGACCGGAGAGTCGTAAGAGGCGGTAACGCCAGCAATATTACCCTGCGTCAATAATTTGGTTTTTAAGGTGGTGCGGTCGGCATCAGATAGAACATCCCCATCCAATACAACAATTTGCGCGCGTTCCAAACCGGTGTTTTTAGTTTGTATGTAATGCAACTGGCGCATGGCGACCAATGTGCAGATAATGAACAGGATGGATATGCTGAACTGCAAGACGATGAACGCACTGCCTACGCTCAAACCCTGTTTCATGCTGAACGCTTTTCCCTTTAAGGTCTGGGTTGGTTTGAATGCTGAAATAACCAAGGCTGGCCACCCGCCTGCCAACAAGGAGATGAGGACGGCAAAAATCAGGATGCCGATGCAAAACCCAGCCAAAGAAGGGATGTTGAGCTCAATAATTGTTCCGATGTAATTGGCAAATACCGGCAATAGAAAGTAAGCCAATGCGAGTGCTACCGCAATTGCGATGCAGACCATCAGGCTACATTCGACTAAAAAGTTGTAAAACAGGGCGCGTTTGCTGGCACCGAGTACTTTCTTGACACCGATTTCTTTGCCCCGTTCAGCTGAGTGTGCCAAGCTCAGGTTGGTAAAGTTCACGCAGGCAATGATCACGATGGCGATGGCCAGTGCCCCGAAAATGTAAACATAGAGCATATTCCCACTGCCTGCCTTAGAATGTAAGTGCACATCGGTTAGCTTTTCTACCTGTAGCTGGACTTCAAAACCACTATTCCGAAGATCACTTAACTGTTGTTGGACATAGTCATTTGCCTTTTGTGCTAAGGCCTTAAAATCCTGTTCGTTTTTTAACAAGGCAAATGTGACGTCATTCGCACTATGCCATACAGGATCACGATAGCGTGCGAGATGTTTATTGGAAAGAACAGCGCTAAATTGAATTTGGGTATAAGAAGGCGGAGTGGGTACGATACCGGAGACTTTCCAAGGTTGCCCGTCAATTATTAGTGTTTCGCCTATGGCTGGTTTGCTTGGAAAGTATTTGTCAGCAAGTGCTTGTGTCAGGACAATCTGGTAAGGTTCCCGAAGAGCCGTTTTCGCATCGCCTGCAAGAAAAGGATAAGCAATTACATCAAAGAAACCTTCGTCAGCATATCGCAATGCGGTTTCTTTAATATGTTCGTTTCCGTTCTGTACAAGTCCTTCGGCATTGTAATGGTATACACGCACGGCCTTCTCTACTTCGGCAAATTCCTTTTCCAAGATAGGTGCAATGGCCGTGGGAGTAGTCGATGAAAACTCAAATTCACGCTCGTTGGGCGATTTGTAGCTAAAAGAAATGTAGGCCACACGATCTGCATGGGGCAAAAAACGGTCATATCGTGTTTCTTGTATGATATAGGCACCGAGAAGTAAGAAACAGGTAATGCCTATGGCTAAGCCTGTCATGTTTAAAATTGAAAACCCCCGATTTTTACGGATATTTCGCCAGGCGATTTTTATGCTGTTCTTTATCATGATATTTAATTGATTAACCGTTTAATCGATTTTGTTATTCATGCGTCTCAATCGTAATACTATTCGTCTCTTAAACTATTCACGGGATTTGCGCGGGCGGCTCTCACAGCTTGTATGCTAACGGTTAATAGGGCCAACGTTATGGTAACGAACCCACCGAGCACAAACATCCACCAGCTAATATCCACATGGTAAGCGAAGTTTTCCAACCATTTATCCATCATCCACCAAGCAAGTGGTGTAGCAATAAAAAAGGCTGTAAGGAGTAGAAATACAAAATCCTTGGATAATAAGAGCACAATAGCAGATACCGATGACCCTAATACTTTCCGGATACCGATTTCTTTCACACGGCGATTGATCATCAGTAGCGCCAAGGCAAACAGCCCCAAGCAAGATATGAGAATAGCCGTGGTCGCCCCGCCTATAACAATACGAGAGAAACGTTGCTCGGTTTTATACATGTTATCGGTATTCTCGTCTAGATATGAAGGTGAGATGTTGGCTTTTGGGTTTACCTTTTTCCAACTATTTTCTACCTTGTTGATGCTTTCAGATAGGTTGTCGGTTTTTACCCTTACGAAGATATATTCCACCGGAAAAATATTGGGATTAATGGAAAGGGTCAACGGCTGAACTTTATTGTGTAAATCCTGAAAGTTAAAGTCATCGATAATGCCGATGACCTGTGGATTGCCTTCCATGTTGATGTTGTGCCCTGCGACTTTGTCTATTCCGCCTAATTGAATGGCCATTTGCTTATTAATAATAACTGTGGCTGTATCGGTAGCGAAAGAACGGTCAAAGTCACGTCCGGTAAGCAACTTGACGCCCAGCGTCTGCAGATAATCGTAATCAACGCGCATGAAGTTGGTATAAACTTGTCTGCCCTCATGTTCAAAGCCGAAGCGGCTGGTTGCTAAATTGCCATCTCTTCCGCGTCCGATGTTGACATCGGACGCACTTACGCCCTGCACCCACGGTTGAGATGCTAGCTCGGCACGCATTTGTTGTAAGGCACGCTCAGCGTCAATGCCACTACCGATAGGTATACTGATGACTTCTGATTTGTCAAAGCCCAAGGGACGGTTGGCGATATAGTGCAATTGCGAGCCAACAACTACCGTGGAAACAATCAGCACCATGGCAATGACGAACTGTAACACGGTAAGGCTATTGCGTAGACGACCTGCTTTGACCGTAGCCTCTCCTTTAAGATTTTGGATGATATTGGTACGGGCAATGCGCCATGCGGGATATCCTCCGGCAAAAAGTGTCAGTATGGTAAATGCTCCGATAAAAATGACAAGGTTTCGCATCGCAAACAGCTGGACGATGCTTAGCTTATAGTTTATATTGGCGTTGTATTCGGGTAGGATAAGCCATGCGAAGCCTATGCCTAATAACAGTGCAATGAGACAGAGCATAAATGCTTCTGCCCACAATTGTCGAACCAATTGCCCTACAGTTCCTCCTAATGTTTTGCGTGTGCCGATTTCGCGGTTTCGTGTCAATGCATTTGCCAAGGAGAGGTTAATGAAATTGGAACAGGCTATGAACAGGATCAGTCCCGCCATAAGTAATAATATCCACGGGAAAGTCGGCGAACCAGCATTGCCCAAACCCAAATGGTTAAGATGGTATTTCTCCATGGGAAGGATGTGGAGAGAGATATAATCTCCGTTCTGATCAGGTTGTGCACCGTCCCGTTTCAGCATGTTATGACTGTCCTTGTAATAGAGTTGCATGAAAGAGCGTGTGGCCTTATTGAAGGCTTTATCGTCTATCTGTAGCGACTTCATCTTGACAAAAAGAGTATGGTCTTCATGACTCCAATCCTCTTTGTGCATTTGGTAATCGGGCTTGTGTTCAAAGCGCAACAGGGTATTGAAATTGAGGCTGGAGTTGGAAGGTAAGCGTTCTAAAACTGCGCTAATGGTTTTGGCTTGCCATTGTCCTTGTAAATAGACTTCGACTTGCTTACCGACCACGTCAGTATGGTTGAAAAGGTTTGTGGCCATATATTCGTCCATGACAATGTTGTCTATACCTTCTAAGGCCTTGTCGTCGCCATGTAAGGTTGGAAAGTTAAATATGGAGAGGAAATCGGCATCGACATATTTGTTGTTGGACTGTATTTGCTTTTCTCCATGACGAAGGAAAACACCGCCGTTGTGGTAACGGCTAAGATATGCTATATCGGGCAACGCAGTTTTTAATAGAGGCCCTACGGGAGCCGATACTGTAGCGCTGTTGCGAATGCCTTCTTGTGGTTGGGACTGTGTGTACACTAGACCTATACGGTCATAATCTTTGATGAATTTATCGTAAGATAACTCGTACATGGCAGTGAGATAAAGCAAGGTAGCTGCAGCAATCGCTACGGCTAAGCCAAAAATATGGATGCCACTGAGCATTTTGCTCTTTCCGATATTTCTCCACGCTATTTTAAAATAATGTTTGATCATTGTCAATCGTTAGTTATCAGTGCTCAGTTGTCAGTATTCAGTGCTCAGTTTTAATTGCTGTCTACTGATCACTATCCACTGACTGCTATTTACTTATCCCGCATTAACTTCCCGTAATGATGGTCGGATTGTATAAGCTTAGCAGCATTTTGCCACGCTTGGTTCAGTCTGTCATTTTTGGGCATACGTTCAGCAATGCGTGTTAATATCTCCGTTTTGTAATGATCGGATTTGATATATTGTACATGGTCGATCATATTAGACCATTCTTTATCGTTGCTGAGCTCTTTGTCAGTCAACAGCTTTAAAATTTCGGTTTTGTAGTAATCGCTTTTTAGATTAAATATTGCCTGCATAACCGGTTCTGTTTTTTTATCTTTTAGATCGTTGTTTTTCAACAAGGATTTAAGGACTTCCGATTGATAATAATCCGATTTGATATCGTTTGCAACAGTTAGTACTCCATCGAATTGCTTTTCGCTTAAAGGATGTCCTAGAAGACGCTGAACCATTGTATACTGATAATAATCCGATTGAATATTACGGATAACATTCAAATAAGCTTCGAATGTTTCCGGCTTTTCCAAATAAGAAACCATAACCGAATTTAGCAACTCGGATTTGTAGTAATCGCTGCTTAAATATTGATTTGTACGGTTTAAAAACGCTACCATTTGTGCGGTGGAAAGAGGTTGGTTTAATAGAGTCGAAAGATAGATTCTTTTGGCATAGTCATTTTCCAACTGTTCTACTTCTCTCCATATTCCTGTTGCACCCTCTCGGGAAAATATACGTTTGGCACGATCTTCTGCCCCAATGCCACTGTTAATCATGACCTGTACACATGTTGCAATCAGTTGACGGTCAGAAGTACTTAACGTTTGTACTTTATCACCATTAATACGGTAGCTAAGATTCCCATCATTGTCGGCTTTGATCTCCAAACGTTGATTTTTATTGCGGTAATTGATTTCTCCTTTTGGAGAGAGGTATTGGATATGTTTGTCATCGTCCGAAATCTTGACCTCGCCGTCAATGTCAAGATGTATGCCATTGTGGTTTATTGTCATCCTACTCTTTTTGGCAGTAACATTTTCCCTCTTGGCATTGTCAGCTATTTTGGCCTCTTGGGCATTGACGCTTCCCCACAATAAGCATGTGCATGATAAAATTAAAGCAATATTTTTCATTTTCATATTTTTCGTTATTAGATCTCCGTGATCTACATTGATTTCTCCAAGAGACTGTCTAAAAATAAATGACAGAAGACAGCAAACCCTCTATGTATCTATCCTTCGGCTCCGCTCAGGACATCTTAGCTTTTTTGTCACACTAAGTCCCGTCTAAGGTGAGAAAGTGCGACAAAAACTTAAATGTAGATTGTCTCTAGGTAATGGAACAATAGGTTTGCCATAAAATTAAAATACTGTTTATCAGTTTCTTGTGATTAATATTTAAACTCGAAGTGTTCAATATCGGACAGTATGTTGTTCGCTGGCGGACAGATTTCATTTTGATGATCCAATGATGATGTCAAGATATGAGATAATGGATGTAATTGGGGTAAAATGAAATCTTTAAGCACTTTTGTCTTGAAGATTCGATAGATTTGTCCTATCAAAATAATGCAAGATGAAAATTTGGCAAAAAAATATAGATGTTGACTCTTTTGTAGAATCTTTTACCGTTGGCAACGACCGGGCGATGGACATGCATTTGGCCGCGGCAGATGTTTTAGGTTCCTTGGCGCATACGCAGATGTTGAATCGGATAGACCTGATGACTGATGAAGATCTAGAGGTTGTACAAAAAGAGCTTAAGAGCATCTATAACGAGATTTTGCAAGGCAATTTTGTCATTGAGGATACAGTAGAGGATGTACACTCGCAAGTAGAAATGCTATTGACACAGCGTGTCGGTGAAGCCGGAAAGAAGATTCACTCCGGACGTTCGCGTAACGACCAAGTATTGGTGGATTTGAAACTTTATTTCCGTTCTGAAATCCAGCATTTAGTGAATCAGGTAGAGAAATTGTTTAATCAACTGATCGCGTTGAGTGAAGAGCATAAAGCGATGTTGATTCCTGGATATACGCATTTGCAGATTGCGATGCCTTCTTCGTTCGGACTGTGGTTTGGAGCGTATGCAGAGAGTTTGGTAGATGATTTGGAATTGTTAAAGGCTGCTTGGAAGGTTTGCAACAAGAATCCTTTAGGTTCTGCTGCCGGATATGGCTCTTCTTTCCCCTTGAACCGTACATTGACAACCCAATTGCTTGGATTTGAAGATTTGAACTATAACGTGGTCTATGCACAGATGGGCAGGGGTAAAACCGAACGTATTTTGGCGCAAGGCATGAGCGCGATTGCGGCCACTTTGGCGAAGTTTGCAATGGACGTGTGTTTGTTCATTAACCAGAATTTTGGCTTTATTTCATTCCCTGCACATCTAACGACGGGATCGAGTATCATGCCCCACAAGAAAAATCCGGATGTGTTTGAATTGGTGCGATCCCGGTGCAATAAGATTCAGGCACTTCCAAATGAAATTGCTTTGATGACGGCCAATTTGCCTTCGGGTTACCACCGAGACCTTCAATTGCTTAAAGAAAATCTATTTCCAGCTTTCCAGTCGTTGAGTGATTGTTTGGAGATTTCAACATTTATGTTGCAACATATTGAGGTTAAAGAAGGTATTTTGGAAGATCCGAAATACGATTACCTATTCAGCGTGGAGGTGGTCAACAACGCTGTCTTGCAAGGGATACCGTTTCGTGAGGCGTATCGTCAGATTGGATTGGATATTGAAAACGGTACATTCCGTCCTTCCAAAGAAGTGAACCACACCCATGAGGGAAGCATCGGCAATCTTTGTAATGACCAAATTCAACGCATGTTTCAGGAAGTAAAATCCGGATTTGGATTTGAAAAGGTAGAACAGGCTTTGGAAGCATTGGTTAGATAGATATGGACCTGACGCCTTTGTTCGTCTCCTCACGAACCATCGAAGTATTCTGTTTCATGAAGACGCGAGTTGGCCAGGCAAGATGAACGATCTATAGAAGAAACTTACTAATTCCAAAAAATTATTTCATTTGATATCCGAATGCTTTGGGGCGAATCATCTTCTCCCTGTAGATTCTTCCGAAGCGGTCGGTGACCTTTATCTCCAACGTGCTGGTTGGCGAAGAAGCTTTTACTTTGAACATATGCGCAGTCAGGGTCGTGACGAAATCTTCTGTTGGCTCCGCATTCACATTAAGCCTTTGGGCGGAATAGGAAACGATATGCAACGGATCTCTGACTCGTACACGGGTGACGGGTAGCGACACGCCGTTTTCGGTGACTTCTACCGTCCAACTCTTGTCATAGTTCCACACATTGATAAGCACTTCGTTGTTCGTGTTCGGATTGGCATATTCTGTGGCGTAGGTATTCCATGCTGTGCCGGTATAGGCAGGAGCAAACGTTGCTTTGGTCAGGTGTACCTGGTTCAGATCATAGGCCCTGAACTGGTAATTAATGTTCTGGCCCATAGATTTATACGTCCATTTCAGGTCTCTGTTGTTTATTTCCCATATCGCGTATCCGCCTGGTGTTCCATCTTTACAGATATGGTTTTTGGCAGCATACTCTGGTTTTCCGGTCCACCACCAGGTTGCGCATACCGCACCGGTGTTGTGCTCCATGATATTTGGGGTGACATCCTGTTCGACGTTATAATTGAGGTGGGTATGACCGGTAAGCAGGTGCACATTGGTAAAGTCATTCAGTGCATTAATAAAGAGTTGCGAATCGTCAAGCCGGTAGGTTGTCGTCTCTTGTCCGTTGTTATTCAGCGAAGGATTTGTATGGAGATGACAGTGCATGGCGAGTATAATCGGTGTGCTTTTGTCCGCGATGGTTGCTAGGTCCTTTTTCAGCCATTCAATCTGATCGGCAATGATTTTGGAGTTGTAATTTCTGCTGTTGCTTGTGTTGAGATATTCGATGTTGTCTAATACGATGTAATGTACTCTACCGAGATTGAACGAATAGTAGGTGGGGCCGATGATCTCCCTGAATTTATCTTCAGCATTCCAGTCGTTCGTAAAGCTCGGGTCGTTGTCATGATTACCCATGGTATTGAATACCATCGCGTTTATCTTATTCATCTCCTGGAAATATTCAGGTAAGCCATACTTATTGCTCTGCCAATACGTATCCCAGGTCATATCGCCTAAGGTCAAGGCGTAAACTTTGTTACCTGCATTTTTATAGGCCTGTATGGATTGGTTCAGGTCCGGCAATATCCCTTGCTGGAATTGGTTGAGATCGTCGTTTCGTTTAGCTAAGTGCATATCACCTAGTACCATAACCACGTGCTTGTCGTTGTTGACGGGCTTGAGCTCAAAATCTTTGATTTCCACAATGTGGGCAGCTTGCTTGAGTTGCTGAAAAAACTGTGGGGCATTCATAGTGGTAGCTACTTCGTAGTTGCTGGGGATAGACACAAAGACATACCTGCCTTTTTTTGCTGAAGGAAGATAATAGATACCGTTTGCATCTGTTTTGGTCACTTCAAATCCGTCGGATACGACTACACCGGCCACACCAACACCCTCGGCATAGACAACCCCCTTGACCGTCATCCCGAGTTTGTCGGGGATGTTGGGGTTGAAATACAGATGGAGTGCGGTAGAACCTAGCAGGAAAGTCTGTGTCCCCCGCTTGGCAAAGATTCTGTAATTGTTCGCTACAATATCCTGTGGTAGCACAAAAACAATGTTATCGGTTGTGGCTGTTTTGACATTTATAGTGTACTTATTCATCGGGGAATCAAAAACAATCTGATCACCGGTCTTAAAGCCTTTGCCTTGAATGGTCAACTCGGCTCCCTTTGCCGCATCTATCCAAGCCGGCAGAATGACACCTGTGATTTTTAGCTTGTTATTATCACTGTCACTGGGTTCCGGTGTCGGCTTCGGGGCAGTTTCGGGTGAAGTTTTTGAACAGCCGTATAAGTTTAAACCCAGGCCTACACCTGTGACCAAGGAGGCCTGGATAAAATTCCGTCGGGTATAGCGGAGTATTTTTTTCATGATTGAAGCATGTTAGTGAGCGTGTCCGAACAGTTGTCATCCTGACGATAGGAAGGATCTGAAACTGCTTGCGTATCTTTTGCAGATAGATTCCTCCTGCCGTCGGAATGACAAAACAACGGTGACTACTGCTTTTCGGATAGTCCCATTGATGTGAATGGCTGTTATTGCACTTTGACGACAATATCGTCCAGGAATATGCGATTTGTCGTTTTTGGCCAATTATCGGTACGTTGATCAAAAGCACCGCCCAAAAACCATACCTGAGTCTCTGCAGTAGCTCCAGTAATGACAAAGGAATATGTCGCTTCAGGAGCTAACCAGGCTGCCTCACATCCCGCTAAGGTTGAGTTAGGGCTAGCTACATTCATGACGTTAAACGAGCTTACGCTGACAGTACCCGGCCCGTTGACACCGACCGTGAGAAGATAGTGGTCGCCGGTGGCATAGCGAACGGCTTTGAAAGTCACCACTAAGTTCTGTGTGCGTTGCACCTCGGTCAACTTTGGTGATATAAGATCCCCGCCGTAGTTTGTTCGGCCTAATTTTATAAAACCCGGACGTCCATAGATTGAAGCATAGTTGCCACCTCCGTCTGTGGTATTTATCGTGCTTGTCCATCCCTTTGCTAATTCAGCTTGAGTCCAAAGACCTATTCTTGTTTCACCAGTAGTCGCATTAAAAATATTACTTCCGTAAGTTAACCAACTAAAGTCCTCTTGCAAAATAAGGTCTCCCGATACCTGTGGTGTTATTCCTTGTTGATTGACGGGGAGTGAATAAGATTGCTGTACATCATCAAGGAAGAAGAGCAGGCGGGTACTCCTAGGAGGGTCTATATTTTTATTGACAGTGAGCGTGACAGGGACATCACCCACACCTTCCATCGGGGCAATGCTGATCCAATCGACCTCGT